>NZ_AUPM01000047.1 GCF_003265365.1 Petrotoga sp. 9PW.55.5.1
GACAAAAAGCGTCACAGCCACCCCTTCAAAAAGGGGAATAAAAACAAACACCCCTCTCAAGAGGGGAATTAAAGCCAATTTTTGGGCTTTGGATTATTTTTCTATCATCTTTTTTACAAAGTTTGGAAGAGAAAAAGAAGCAACGTGAATCTCTTCGTTGTAATATTTAAGTTCTCTATCAAAATCTCTAACCTTTTCAGAATCAAAATCTTTGATGGGATCAATATTTTTAGAAGCAAATGTCCACGTCCAAACTCCTGGCAAGTATTGAGGAACATACCCCATATACAACCGTGCTAAGTTAAAAACGTTACTAATACGCTTATAAGCCCTTAACATCCATTCTTTTTTTAAGAAAGGTTCTTCTGTTTGAGCAGAAAAAACACCATTTCCAGTCAAAGCATCAAAACAATTCTTATAAAAGTCTTCAGTAAAGAGTAATCCCCCTTCACCTTCAGTTGGATCAGTTGAATCTATTATTATTACATCAAACTCATTTTTGAATTTTGAAACAAACTTACTTCCATCTTCATATACAATATCTACTTTAGAATTATTCAGTTCATAAGATATATTTGGTAAATACTTTAAAGAGGCTTCAACTACTTTTTCATCCAACTCACACAAAACGACCTTTTCTATTGAATCATGCTTTAAAACTTCTCTAACTGTGCCCCCATCTCCACCTCCAATGACTAATACTTTCTTTGGGCGTTCATGCAAAAACAAAGGAACGTGAGAAATCATTTCATGATAAACAAACTCATCGTAATCACGTGTCATAATAAATCCATCCAAGGCAAATAATCTTCCATAAGCAGGGGTTTCGTATATATCAATTATTTGATACGGGGTTTTTTCTGTGTATATAAGTTTATCTACCGCTGTGTATACCCCTGTCATATGAGATTTATCGAACTCATGAAAAAGGTGGTGAGGGAAAGAATGTTTATTTGAACTCATCCTTTCACCTCAACTTTATGTTTAGAGTTTTCTGGAACTCCTATTGATTCATATAAACCTCTTTTATATTCTTCTGTCTCTTGCCTTTTGGATCTAAAAACTTCTTTCAAATAATCAAATGCCATCCATGGATCTACTGAATCCCCGCAAGTATATATATCCAAAGATGCATAATTATATTCAGGCCAAGTGTGAATAGCTAAATGTGATTCGGAAATTATTATAGCCCCACTAACGCCATGTGGCAAAAATCTATGAAATGTAGATGTAACTATTGTTGCTCCACATTCTATTGCAGCTTTTTTCATATGATACTCTATCATTTGAACGTCATTCAAAATTTCTTCATCACATTCATACAATTCTGCTATTAGATGCCTTCCTAGGGATCTTGCCATTTCTCAATCCTCCTTTAATATATTTCTAACCAGAGTATTTTGGATCTACTTTTGCTACTTGGGTTTTTAATGAAATGTCTTTTATTAGCCAAATAGTAAAAACACTCTTCCTTTCTAACCAAATAAATTTCTTTATTGAGGTTTAATTCAATTTCTCCTTCTATAACATACCCAAACTCCATGCCTTCATGAGGTTTTTCCACGCTAGTTATGCTATTCGGTTCTAAAACAACTAAAGATGGCTCTAAATTCTTAGGGGTAGTGATAGTTAATAAAAGCTCTTCTTTTACCCCTTTTGGTGTGTCGTAAATAGGGATTCTATCTTCTTTGGTGAAAATTACTTTTTCTTTATTACCTAAATTCGAGAAAAAATCTTTCAAATCAGTTCCCAAAGCCCTTAAAATCATTTCTAAATTTTCAAGTGTTGGAGAGGTCAGATCCCTTTCAACTTGTGAAATAAAACCTCTTGTTAAATCAGAACGCGTTGCTAACTCTTCTTGAGTCATGTTTCTCATGATTCTTAAACTCTTTATCTTTTCTCCAATCCTCATAAAGCTCCTCCGAAGTTTTAAATGAACACTTAATTAAACAAGACGTTTAATATTATAAATTTTTATTTTATATTTGTCAATTACAATTATTTAAATTTATGTTTCTTAAACATCAAAAATTAACGTGATGTGTTATACTAATAGTTGGTAGTCAAGGTATGATTTAACAAAATACTTTGAAAAAACAATGCATTAAAGTAAAGCATTTACCCTCTAAAATTTTTATTTAAAAAATTCGAATTAGGAAGACGCTTAAGGAGGAAAGTTTCTTATGAAATCCTATCTAAGATCGTATCTCGGAATCGATTTGGGTACAGCAAACACTCTAGTATATATGAAGAACAAAGGAATAATTTTAAATGAACCCTCTGTCATTGCTATTAATAAAGATACCTCTGAATTATTGAAGGTTGGAAAAGAAGCAAAAAAAATGATCGGAAAAACTCCTTCAAACATTGTAGCGATTAGACCCTTAAAAGAAGGCGTTATAGCAGATTATAATGTAGCAATGACAATGTTAAAGTATTTCATCAATTCTTCTATCGGTGGTGTAAGCTTCTTAAAACCTGTAGTTGTTGTAGGAATTCCAACAGATGCCTCCCAGGTTGAAAGAAACGCTTTAAAAGAAGCAGCTTTAGATGCAGGAGCTAATAGAGCGTTTTTAATAGAAGAAGCTATGGCTACCGCAATAGGCGCCGGTTTAGATGTTGAAGAACCATCTGGTAATATGATCGTTGATATAGGAGGAGGGACTACTGAAATTGCAGTAATTTCATTAGGCAATATAGTTGTTTCTAAATCTATCAGAGTTGCGGGAGATATGATTGATCAAGAGATTGTCAACTATATGAAATCTAGGTATAACATGATTATAGGAGAAAAAACAGCTGAAAAAATAAAAATAGAAATTGGAAATGCCTTTGATAGCCCTGAATACAATGAATTATCTATGGAAGTAATAGGCTTGGATGTTTTAACAGGACTTCCTAGATCTTTAATCATTAGTGGTTCTGAAATTAGAAATGCCATTAAAACTCCTATCAATAGAATTGTTGAAAATATAAAATCAGCAATCGAAGAAACTCCTCCCGAACTGTTGTATGATATTGTCAATAGGGGCATCTTTCTAGCAGGCGGAGGTGCAATGATTAAAGGAATAAAAGATCTTCTTGAAAAAGAAACTCTCATAAGGGTTGTAGTTGCAGATGATCCTATAACTTGTGTAGCTAGAGGAGCTGGAATGGTTATTGATAAAATAAATCTGTTAAAAACCATTTCTAACCATGGATAAAATGAAAGAATCAGCAATATTATACTTAGTAATTTTAATTTTTTTCTCAGTTTTTACCAATCTTTTTCAAGGCTTAGAAAATTTCTTGATTACTCTAACGTATCCTTTTGATATAGCGTTTTCCCAATTGCATGCTAAAATAGAATCGAGAAATTTCAACGAAGAATCTTTGAATAATATATTGGATAACTTAGATAAAAAGCCTATTTTTATTGTTGAGAGTAAAAATATCGATAATATAAATCTTAAAGTACCCTATGGAATAATTCTTACTGAAACTAATCGCAATTTCACTGTACTTTCTAATGACAATGATATAAAAAAAGATTGGTTAGTAGTTTCAGAAGATGGTACTCTTTTAGGATTTGTAGAAAATTCTTATTCAAATAAAATTATTGTTAAAAAATTAGGTTGGGGGAATCAAGAGTTTTTTGGAAAAACCGGAAATGTAGATGTTTTAGTTAAGGAATATAACGGAAACCTGTTGGTCGAATTACCAGAAGATTTTCATTTAACTGATAGTTTTTTAGAAATAGATTTTCCATTTTATATAAAAGCTTTAGAAGATAATAACGCCCTTATAACTGGAGAAATAGTATCAAAATTTGGGGATTTTTATCTTTTTAATACAATGAAAAATGAAAATTTCTTAGTATATTTTTTCCCTTTTTAAGAATATAAGTTTAGAATATATCTAAGAAATCCCTCAAAGGTGAGTTGTATAATGTATTTTTTATATTTTGTATATTTTCTTTTATCGCTTGCAACAGCATCTTTTGATATATGGCTTGGAGAAACCTTATTTTTTGTTTTCCCCATAGTTTTACTTTATATCTATAATATTGAGAAAAATGAAAATAGAATTTTCTTTTATGTCCTGTTGTATACTATTTTTTATTTCGTTGCAAGATTTAGTTTAAATTTTTTAGGCATAATCTTCTTCATTTTATTCTTACTTATTCATTTTATTTTAAATCATATGAAATTCTCATTAATTAAAGCAATAATATTTGCGGGAGTAATTAGTTTTTACCTAAGTTTTATAACGTCCTCTTATTCTTCTTTCATTGTAGATCTAATATTAGTAACAGCCTTATATTTCATTAATATGAGGGTGGTCTTTTATGAAAGAAAAGAGAGTTAAATTACTTTTTGCCTTATTTTTTCTAGGGATGGTAGTTCTTTTTTCTCGATCTTTTCATTTGCAAATATTAGATCACCACAAATATACTTCAGAAGTTCAAAATTTAGCAACAAGAATAATTCGAATTTCACCCAAAAGGGGTAATATTTATGATAGAAATGGTAAGTTATTAGCTTGGAATCAACGAATTTATAGAATTACTAACCTTGGAAGCACTTTAGATCAAGAAATAGAAGATGAATTATATTATATATTGAAAGATTTCGTAGATAACCCTTATACAGTTATAGATAGATTGAATTTTCAAAAAAGAGTAAATCTAGAAATTAACTCAATTGCTGCACAAAAAATAGCTAATTTAGATAAGAATCTTATAGTTGAAGAAAGATACGTGAGAAAATACGCTCATGAGTCTTTGTACCATTTATTAGGATACGTCGATAACGAAGGAACTGCGAGATCTGGGCTAGAATTGGTTTTTGATAAACAATTAAGAGGTTCTCCAGGATTTAGTATGATCAATACAGCATTCAATAAATCTCTGAATCCCTCTTTACAAAATGTTCCACCAATAAATGGTAACAACATATTTTTAACCATAGATTTGGATTTACAAATCAAAGCATACGAGTATTTAAATGAAAAAGAATATAAAGGAACAGTTATCCTATCTAATCCTAATAACGGAGAAATATTAGTCTTTGTTAGTGCCCCTTCGCCTGATCCTAATGCCTTTTCTCAAGGTATGACTAATTTAGAGTTTCAAAATATTTTAAACAACAGTAATAAACCTTTATTGAATAGAGTAACTTCATCCTTGTATCCCCCAGGTTCTATATTAAAACCTTTTGTAGCTTACGGTGCTCTTGAAGCAGGTATATCTCCAGAAGCCACAATATTATCTACAGGAAAATATTATTTAAGAAATTCTCAAGGAACTATTATAGGTTCTTATTCAGATTGGAAAAACGCTGGGCATGGTGAAACTAATCTCGTAAAATCTTTAAGGGCTTCAGTTAACTCTTACTACTATTGGTTAGGGGAGGAGTTAGGTATAGAACACCTTAAAGTAATTGCAGATAAGTTTGAAATTGATAAAAAAACAGGAATAATTGTTCCAAACGAAAAAAGTGGGATTTTCCCTGATCCAGAATGGAAAAGGGCAAATTTCAACACTATTTGGTATCCAGGAGAAACTTTATTAACCTATATAGGACAAGGTTATGTTACTCTTACTCCGCTTCAGGTATTAAGAATATATAATATCTTTGCAACAAAAGGAGATTATTATCAGTTTGATTTGTTTTTAAAAGAAGAAAACATTTTCGGCGAGACAGTCAAAAAAAGAGAAAGTATATTACAAGATTCATACCCGATGAATGAAGAATATTTGGAGTACATATATCAGGGAATGATAGAAGTAACAACTTTTAGAGGAAGCCAAGTAGAGGATGCTGGAACTGCTTACAATTCTTTTTATGATTTCCCTTATGTTGTAGCAGGAAAAACTGGAACTGCAGAAGTATCTGGTGGAAAATTATCACATTCTTGGTTTGCAGGGTTTTTACCAGCTGATGATCCTCAATATTCTATTGTTGTTTTGATTGAAAACGGCGGGCAAGGCTCAACTGCTGCTGCTCCGATAGCAAGAAAGATACTTGATGATCTAGCTAGCAAGTATCTAAATTAAATTTTGGAGATGATCGCTATGAAAAAAGCAACTTTATTTGTTTTCTTGTTAATTAGTTTTTTTGCTTGGTCACAGAATTATACATTTATCTTTAAAGATACTCAATTACATTATGTAACCACGAATGAAAATTCTTTTACCATTCCAGAAAGGTTTCAAGTTTTATGGGTTAGTAACGCTGATTCTTGGAAATTAGATAAGGTATATAAAACCTTCCCCTTTAGAATTATTTCGCTAGAAGACTATAATCAAAAGTATATACAAGAAATTGGAGAAAATATTTACAAAGTTTTAAATACCAATGAAGTTATATTTTATAACTCTCAAATAGGCGAATGGTGTGTTACAAACGAACAAAACTTGGATAAAATCGCCCCCACCACCAAAGTGCAATTAGAAAATCCAAAGAACGCAGTTATTGCTTTAATGTCTGAAGGATCCTGGAAAATAGTGTACGAAATGAGAAAAGATGGAACTTTCATCAAAAACGTTGAAATTAAAGCTACTCCCGTTGGTTTGACAAACTTATATTTAGTTAACGAGTATCTAAATTTATCTTTTAGAAATTATATTGAAAGTACAAAAGTTCTTAGCAGCACAAGAATGGAGGATACAAGTAGCTTTCAAATTGTAGCAGAAGAAGCAATACTAAGTCAGACTTATACTATGAATTTTGGGAAAATAGATCTTAATTCCAATTTATTTAATTTCAGAATCTCTCAAAACGATATATTATCTTATGAAGACAGAAACGTCATAAATTTTTCTCTCAATTCCAACACAAAGAACTTTTTAAAAACCAATATAATTAGGTATGTTGAAAACGATAAATACAACGGAATGGGAATAGAGCTTCCTTCGGGAGAAGTATGGATACACGAAGAATTTGACAAAGAAAGTTTTCCTATAAAATTAGCTTATATCAACGACACTCCTATAGGTGATACCCTGCAAATAAATTTAGGCCAAAGTTGGGATATACAGTACAAGATAGAAAAATTATCTGACATTGAAGTTAAATCTGCTAAAAGTAGAATCGTTGATTTCAATATAACAGTTAAAAATTTTAGCGATGAAACAAAAATTGTTAATCTAATATCGACCGTTCCGAATATAGAAATAGAAAATATAAAAATAGACGGTAATTACAGAAACTTAAAAAATAAGTCGGAAAAGGGTAAAATAGATATAGTTTTTGATATAATAGATGAAGTAAGTATTAGATTGACAGTCAAAACTGTGCTTTCACAACAATAGTTTTTATTATTTGAAAAAATGCGTCTATATCGTCAATAATGTAAAAATTAGATTTTACTCTTAAATCTGTCGATCCAAAATTTTCTATATAATCAAAACTCAAAGAAAATTTTTTTGATATTCGTTCTTCAAGACGATTAAGTGAAGGAACCATGGAAACAAAAATTATCTGGCTTTCCTCTTTTTCTAATATTTTATCTATATGCCAGTGCTGTTTATTTTGTTTTTCTTTGAAGGTTAAATGTCTGCCAACTCTTTGATGAAGATTTTTCATAGCTGAACCAATATATGCATACAAACCTTCTTTGATTAAAACTTTTCTATGTCTGATATCAATCTCAAAATCATCCTTAACTTTTATTAATAAAATATAACTCCCAGTATTCATTTTAATCTCCTAATGAGGTGGTTTTTATGATTAACTCAGTGAATCCTCAGGATTATAACCCTTATTTAGGATACAAATTAGACCCTGGAGAACCGGGGTTAGCCAACAGTGCTCCTGCTTCTTTAAGTATATTAAGGGTAGCAGCTCATGAAGTAGGAAACATTAATCAATTTAAATCTGAGGCAATGAAAAAAGGCGGTATCGTAATTCATACCGATATCGATCTAAACCTTCAAAAAAGAGGTGGATTCTTAGCTGCGGTTGGCGGCAAATCAAAAGCTGTAATTCTATATAAAAAAGAAGCTGAAGACCTTAGCGAAGAACCATCCTCTTTAATTTTAAATGAATTTTCAAATCCCACTGAAAAAACTGAAAAAGATGAAAAAGAAAAAGTCAAAGAAAATATTGAAAAAGAGATTCAAAATATAAAAAAAGAATTATTAACCGAAAATGACCCTAAAAAATTAGAGGAATTACTGATAAAATTACAAAACCTTGAATTGGCAAAAAATAACAGTTCTTCTTTGGCTTCTGAATTCTTTTTAGGATTGAACTTAGACTTTTCCGCTTGATTCAAAAGCTTCTTTCCTATATTCTTTGTCTTTTACTTGTTGCTCAATCTCTTCTTTTTCAAGAAAATTAATTACCCACTTTCCTACAAATCTTTTTAGAAAATAACTCGATTTATGACCTGCTGGTATTCTTCTTACTATCTTATTTGAGATCAATTTTTCCAGATCTCTTGTCGCCTTGTGTGGCATTATCTTATCAAAACTTCCTTTAACAAAAAATACAGGTTGTTTAACAAATTTAGCATAACTTAATGAATCATAATGATAACAAGTAATAGGTGTCTTTGAAAATATATCTTCAATAGAATTAATATTATCTTTTACAAAAGTTGCAGCATCACTGCGAAATTTTTTACAAAACTCCTCAGAATCGCATCCAAAAGAATTTTTTTCTTTAGCATACCTCTCTCTTACCTTTTGAGTATATGGGGAATAAAAGTTAATCCATCTCCAATTTCCTCCAGTTATCATCAAAATACCCTTTTTGATTCTTTGATCAAGTGCTAAACTCATTGTACCAATTATCCCTCCAAAAGATACCCCCATCAAATAAAGATTATCCTCGGAAAAATCATCAAACGTTTCTAACAAATCAATGCTTCTTCTAACGTCCTTAACAGCATTGTGAAAAAGGACGACACATTCTTTAGGTTCTGGAGAATAATATGGATCACCATCTTCAACATCTTTTGGTTTTCTCTCTAAATGATAAGGCAATATAACAACGCTGGTTCTATAACCAAATTTCTTAAAAAACCTTCCATACCATTCAAGATAAGGGATATTGTTAGGACCTATTCCATGTAAAAATACGATATCTCCTTTAACCTTTCCTTGAGGCTGAAAAACATGTACTATTTGGGTTTCATTTTCTTCGTAGATTGGATCTATATAAACCGTATTGAAAGTATAAACTAAGTAATCTTCTTCGTCTCTAACTTCGTAATTTATTGGGGTTTTTTCATAATCAAATATGTAACCCGTATCTTCTCACCTCTCTTTCATTTAATCATTTATCTAATATAAATAGTAACATAATTATATTAACTTTTTTTTAAACAAAATATTATAAAATCCTGCTAATATAAGAATTAGAATACCTATATAGGGTATAGGAGGTGAGGAGAATAGATGCAACATTTGAAAGTTAAAATTTATACAACTCCCAGCTGTCCGTGGTGTAGAAAAGCAAAATCATATTTTAAAGAATTAGGAATTCAATTTAAAGAAATTGATGTATCCAAAGATCAAAAGGCTGCTGAAGAATTAGTAAGAAGAACTCATCAAATGGGAGTTCCTGTTATTCAAATCGGAAGTCACTATATAGTGGGTTTTGATAAGAACCGAATCGATAAATTAATAGGCGTAAACTAAAGACAGAATGATAAAAACTTTTAAAAGAGACGTTCTTAAAAGAACGTCTCTTTTAATTTTATTAATTTATCTTTATTAGAATATCATCTATTATCTTTGGAATACCTAAATTTCCTCCACCAAATTCCCATTACGCACCTTTAGGTGTCAAAGGGCTTAATCGGGCATCCCAATAGTTAATTTGGTGCTTATATTATTCGTTGAATTCAAGCATTCCTAAATTTCCATCTTTTCTTTCATACAATACAGATATGGAATCATTTTCCGAATTTCTAAATACAAAAAATGAGTGTCCTAATAATTGCATCTGCAAAACTGCTTCTTCTACATTCATAATAGTAAGATCAAAGTTTTTTGTTCTTACAACTTGAGGAATATCGGGTTTTTCTTCTATCTCCTCTTCTTCATTAGTATCTAAATGTTCTATAGCAGGGTTATGAATATTTTTCTCTATTTCCATACGTGCTTTTTTATCGTTTTTACTTTGTTCTTGTAATCGATTTTTTAATTTTCTAATTTTTCTTTCAAAAGTGTCTGTTACCTTATCAATAGCCTCATACAAATCGTTGCTTCTTTCTTCTACCTTTATGATTTTGTTTAAAGCTTTTACATGAGTTGTTATTTCAACTTTGAACATACCTCTTTCCTTAGTTATTCTCACATCCGCTGGTGATACAATTTCATTGTGTTTTTTAAGTAAATGATCCGGTTTACTCATTCTTTTTTCAATATAATTTTCCAATGCTTCTGTAAGATCTACGGTTTTTGTAAAAACTTTATACTCCATTTAAATCACCTCCAGAAAAGTTTGATGTCGAATATTTAGTTAACTTTCTTGGTAAATTATGCTACTAGACTAACGTTGTGGGGGGATTGATATAAATTCTTATATCTTTATAATATTTTTTTAGTTTAGATAGAAGAAACTCATTTTCATCTTGCTTACTCTTAATAATAATTTGATATCTATAATTACCTCTTAATTTAAAAATAACAGGTGTAGTTGGCCCTAAAATTTCAAAATTTTTATCCTTTGCCTGTTCCTTAAACTCTGAAATAATCTCTTCTGATTTCATTTTCGCATTATTTTGAGATCTATTATTAACCATAATTAGATATAAATTTAAAAATGGTGGATAACCAAATATTTCTCTCTGCTCCAAATCATTACTTGCTATCAAATTATAATCATGTACTACTAGAGATTTATAAATTTCATTATCAGGTTCAAATGTTTGAATTATAACCCTTCCTTTTTCTTTTCTACCTGATCTTCCAGCAACCTGCATAAGTAGTGATGCAGTATTTTCCTTAGCGTTATAATCAGGAAAATTGATATATCTATCAGCATCAAGTATTACAACGAGATCAAGATCCTGAATGTCTAAGCCTTTAGTAATCATTTTTGTACCTACGATTATCTTCTTGCCTGGTTCTTTCATAAAATTGAAAGTTTTGTTCAAATCCTGGAAAGTTTTTATAACTGTTCTATCCACTCTAACAAGAGGTTGAGACGGAAACAATTTGCTTAACTCGTTAATTACCCTTTCAGTACCGTAACCTCTACTTTGTAATTTAAAACCTCCGCATTTCGGACAAAAATTAGGTAATTCACTTTCTTTTCCACAATAATGACAAATTAAACTTCTATCTTTTTTGTGAAAAGTCATGGAAACATCACAATTTTCACACTTAAAAATATATCCACAATCGCTACAAACAACGTAATTAGCGTATCCTCTTGTTGGTGTGAAAACGATAACCTTTTTATTTTTCTTTAGACTTTCACCTATGCTTTGAATTACTTTCTTACTGAAAATCCAATTGAACTTTTCTTCTTTTTTCATATCGACTAAATTAATTTCGGGCATTTCTGTATAATATCTTTCTTTAATAGTATCAAGGTAAATTGATCCGGCTTTTGCTTTATAAAGATCAACAATTCTTGGAGTTGCCGATGAAAGTATTAATTGAGTAGCTTCTAATTGTTTACGATACAATGCTACTTCTATTGCATCGTAAATAACATTTTCAACTTGATAATATGACTGATCGTGCTCCTCATCTATGATGATCATCTTCAAATTCTTTATTGGCATAAAAATAGCGCTTCTTGTTCCTATTACTACGTCTAGATCTCCATTCACAGCTTTATACCATGTTTGAGCTCTTTGAGAGCTACTTATTGAAGAATGATAAAATGCAGCTCTGTACCCTGAAAAACTTTTTTTTAATCTATTCATTAGTTCTGAAGTCAAAGATATTTCAGGAACTAACAATAGAATTTTACCGCCTTCTTCTAAAATGGGTTTTGCAACTTCAAAAAAAACCTCTGTCTTTCCACTCCCCGTAACTCCGTACAACAAGTGGGGTTTATCAGGATATTCTTGAATCAATTTGGCAGCTTTTTTTTGTTCTTCAGTTAATGAAATTCTTATTTTAGACTTACTGTTTTCAGTATTTTTAGATAATTCTATTATACCCTTTTTCTTCAAAGTATTCAAAACTGATGATCCTTTTTTTAAAATTTCTTTCTCATATAACTCGCTTTCAAAAGTTTCTCCATTAATAGAAAGAAAATTTACAACTTCTCTTGCAGCCTTCGAGATATTATAATTCCAAATCTCTTTTAAATCTTTATTTAATTTAACAACATTATCAATTTTATCTTTTATCTCTTTTTTATATGGTTCAATTTCAACTAAATGTGAATCTAAATATTCTCTTAACTGCTTATTTGCTTGAGTATTATTTTTAAACATTTTCAAAAATTGCTTGTAGAAAATAGGCTTTTGAAAAGGAACAACGCTATTTTTTGGGATTATTCTTAATTTAAATACATCTGAAGATGCAGGCGGAAAAAACAACTTTGCAACTTCACCTATTGGAGCCATAAACTTTTTACTCACTTTTTCTAGAAGTTCTATATGGTTTTTGTTTAAATAACTATGGTTATCTAAAACAAATTCTATTTCTTTTATTTTATTTACATCTCGGTATCCTGATTCTTCGTATACCAATCCAATAATAAAATTCCCTCGTAAATTTATTATCACTCTTTGGCCTATTTCTAATTTTTTTTCGTTTTTGTAAGTAAAACCATTGAAAACTAATTGTCCAATAGGTATAACTTCATAGTAAAACATGAAAATCCTCCATTTTTACTTTTTACGTAATACATAAAAAGATTTACCTTTAATTTCTTCTATCTTATTAAGAGTTTTACCTGTAAAAATATCTACAAATATATCTTCAAGTTGATAATCTATATCAATATCTGAATTTCTAGAATTAATTGCAACAACAACTTTCTCTGATTGATATGTTCTTTCATATATTAAAACACTTCCTTCATCGTATAAAACTTTGTAATCCCCTTTCCTTATGGCAAGACTATCTTTTCTTAATTCCGATAAATATGCATATAGTTCGAAGATTTCCATATTCCATTTACTTTCATCCCAGTAAAAAGGAACTCTACAAAATGGATCTGTAGCCCCTGCCATACCAATTTCATCTCCATAATAAATTAATGGAGAACCTATAAAGGTCATTTGAAGTACAACAGCTAATTTCATTCTGTCAACATCTTCACCCAATGCAGTTAATATTCTTTCAGTATCATGAGAACCCAATAAGTTCCACAATCCATGTAAAACTTGAGGTGGATACTTTTCAATGTAAGCATTAGTAGTATTCACGAAATTACGGGAACTGCCTCCTCTTGCATAGGCAATAACGGCATCCCTGAAAACGTAATTCATAACAGAATCAAAACTAGGGTCTTCAAAATATGTAGTAGAGTCTCTCCAAAATTCTCCTACTATTAAACTCTCGTTATCGATATTTTTGAAATTTTGATAAAGAGATGACCAGTAACTCTCAGGAAGTTGATCAACGGCATCTAATCTCCAGCCATCTATACCATAACTCATCCACTTACCAATAACTTGGTTAATATAAGCTCTTACTTTTGGATTATCATTATTCAGTTGAGGTAAATCTGCATATCCATGCCAACTCTCATAACTCTCAGCAGACTTTCTAATAGGGAATGATTTTATGTAATACCAATCCAAATAATCTGATTTTTCTTGTCTTTCAAAATTTTCTTTCATTGCAAAAAACTCTGTTCCTGTATGATTAAAAACCCCGTCCAAAATTACTTTTATGTCAGTTTCGTGCAAAGTTTCTAGCATATCAGAAAAGATTTCTTCATCACCAAATGAATCATCTATTTTTAGATAGTCATTTGTATCGTATTTATGAGGAGTATTAGCCTCAAAAATAGGATTAAAATATATCCCTTCAACACCTAAATATTCAAAATGATCAATTGAATCTATGACCCCTTGTAAATCACCACCATAAAATCCGAATGAAAGAGAATTTCTATTATGAGGCCCATCCCAAGAGTATGTATTTTTTGGATCATTAGTATCATCACCATTTCGAAATCTATCAGGAAAGATTTGGTAAAATATTCTTCCTTTAGACCATTCGGGAATATCAAAGTAAGCAATGATAGGATTATTAAAATCAAATTCAAAAAATTCTTCTGTTCCATTGTAGCCATATACAATTTCTTTTCCATCGTTAATTAAAAACCTGTACTTTAATATATCTGCTTCTGATAAAACATGGAACCTATATAAAATTGTTTTATCATATTCAATAACGTTTTTTTGAATATAAGAAGCATTGGCTTGTAAATCCACATCTATAACATCATTTTTATCAAACTCAATAGATAAATATATTTCTCCTTTTTGAACTGGATTTATATACCTTCGTTGATTTTGAAAATAAATGTTTCTTACTTGTCCGTCTCCAACTTTTGGAACTATCAAAGATTCACTAACAACTCTAATATTAAATATTTCATTGTTATGAACGGCTATATCATTGTTAGAAAAATCTATTATTCTTTCTCCATCAACTATAAATTTATATAAATATTCCCCAGGATCTAAATCAACATTATATCGCCAAAGGCCTGTAAAACTTTTTTCCATGACAAGAGGTTCAAAATCGTTAAAACTTGCTATTAAATAAACTGACGTTGCTTCTTTTGAATACAAAAAAGTGGTCCTTACAGCAAAAGTCATAGAAAAAAGCATCAGTATCACTAAAAATATAAATACTTTTCTCAATTTTCCAACCTCCAATATATATATATGACTTAGGCGCTTTTAGAATGTATTATTTTTTTGTTTCTACTTTCTCAATAATTTTTTTAGCTAAAATTGAATATGCGCCAGTTATCTCAGAAGAGCCGAAATATGCTACAGGTTTCCCATTATCCATGTTTTCTCTTATAGTAGAATCCAAAGGTATTTGGGAAAGTAACTCTAGATTGTATTTTTCAGCTAAAACTTTTCCCCCATCTTTTCCAAAGATATAATGCTTTGTTTTGCAATTTTGGCATATAAAATAAGACATATTTTCAACGATTCCTATGATTTCTTTATCCATTTTCTTAACAAAATTAATAGCCCTTTCTACATCATCTTGAGACACCGTCGATGGTGAAGTAACTATTAAAGCCCCTTTTAACTTTGAAATGTTTTGGATAACTGTAAGAGGTTCATCCCCCGTTCCTGGAGGTGCATCGATAATTAAGTAATCAAGATTTTCCCAAGCTACATCAGAAATAAATTGCATTATTGCGCCTGTTTTAAGAGGACCTCTCCATATAACAGCTTCATTTTCTCCATTTAGAAATTGTGATATTGAAATTACTTTTACACCATTAATTTCAGGTGGGATTATCTCTCCGCCAACAGCGGATATTTGGGACTCCCTTCCGCCAAGCATCCTAACTACATCTGGTCCGTGTAAATCGACATCCATAAGGCCGACCTTTTTTCCTTCTAAGGCTAAAGATACCGCCAAATTAACTGCAACTGTAGTTTTTCCAACTCCACCCTTACCACTCATAACTAAGATAATGTTATCAATATCTTCAAGA
This sequence comes from Petrotoga sp. 9PW.55.5.1, assembly GCF_003265365.1. Taxonomy (NCBI): domain Bacteria; kingdom Thermotogati; phylum Thermotogota; class Thermotogae; order Petrotogales; family Petrotogaceae; genus Petrotoga; species Petrotoga sp. 9PW.55.5.1. The sequence continues at coordinate 15,600 of NZ_AUPM01000047.1, forward strand.
CGTTTAGAAATTTTTTCTTTTCTTTCTTGAATATTTGCCATCTTATTCCTCCTGCTATGTAACCATATATAAAGTTTGCTTTTTTTATATTCACCAATCATCTTATGAAAAATCTTATTCTACGACTTTCACCTCATAAGTTATATCAACAGATCCTCTAAAAGTAGCGGTTGCACCACAATATTTTTCTTGGGAGAGTTGAGCCGCTCTTTCTAACTTATCCATAGGTAAGTCCTTACCTTTAAATTCATAAATAACATGAATTTTGGTATACTTCTTAGGATGTTCTTCGCTTCTTTCTGTTTGCAACCTCAAATTAAAACTATCATAATTGACTCTCATTTTATTAAGAATTGTAACGGCATCTATACCGGTACAACCTCCCAAACCAGCTATTAAGTATTCCATTGGTCTTGGTGCGGAGTCATAACCAAGATTCTCTGGACTTGCATCAACATGAATATCATGCCCTGAAGGTGTTTTCATATAAAAATGACTACCATGAGTGTTTTGTAGTAAAAATTCTGTCATACATTTTCCTCCCTATAAGATTATTTATTTTACTTCATACTTTAATTATATCATGAAAAAAAAATACCTATTTGTGTGTATGTTAATAACGTTTATTCTTTTTTTGATTATTAGCTTATTTAAAAATTCGGATTAATCAATAGGTTTCATTTTTGCCATAAAATGTCTTAAAATTTTTGGTTCATATACGAATTCTAAACCTTTTAAGCTCTTCGCAATTTTTTTTACGGCTATCAGCCCTTCTGCCACATAATCCAGATGATTGTTTGTATAAACCCTTCGTGGAATAGCTAACCTTAAAAATTCAAAAGGTGATTCAATCTGTTCCCCTGTTTCTGGATCTCTCCCCATCATTAATGAACCAATCTCCACACTTCGCACCCCAGATTCTAAATACAAGGCGTTTGCCAAAACTTGAGCAGGAAACTGATAATAAGGTATATGGGAAAGCATCCTTTTCGCATCAACAAAAACAGCGTGTCCCCCTGTAGGGTATTGAATAGGTATAGAAACTTCTCTTAATTTTTCACCTAAATATTCTACTTGAGATATCCTATAATCCAAATAATCCAGCTCAATTCCTTCTTTTAATCCCCTTGCAATAGCTTCCATATCTCTGCCAGCTAAACCTCCATAAGTAGGAAATCCTTCCAAAGGAACTAGTGCAGCTTTCACTTTGTTGAAAAGTTCTTCGTCATCTTTAATTCCAATTAATCCCCCAATATTAACTATCGCATCTTTCTTTGCACTCATTGTAAATCCATCAGCATAACTGAACATCTCATATACAATTTCTTTAATGGACTTGTCCTCATAGCCTTTTTCTCTTTTTTTAATAAAATATGCGTTTTCAGCATACCGAGCGGCATCAATGAAGACAGGAAGATTATAATTCCTAGCTATTTCACTAACCTTTTTTATATTTTCCATAGAAACAGGCTGCCCGCCAGAACTGTTGCATGTGACGGTTATTATTATAAAGGCTATATTCTCTCTACCCTTTTCCTGTATAAAAGATTTTAATTTTTTCACATCAAAGTTTCCTTTAAATGGATGGTAATTATCTATATCGAATGCTTCCTCTATAACTAAATCTTCAGCTTTACCTTTAGCTAATTCTACATGAGCCTTAGTTGTGTCAAAATGCATATTACTTAAAACATACTGACCTGGTTTTATTAACAATGGGAATAATACCTGCTCTGCACCTCTTCCCTGATGAGTTGGGACAAAGTAATCGTAACCAAAAATTTCTTTAGATGTATCCCACAAATTTTGAAAGCTCTTACTTCCTGCATATGCTTCATCACCAAGCATTAAACCAGACCATTGATAATCACTCATTGCACCAGTACCGCTGTCTGTTAAGAGATCTATGTACACCTCTTCTGATCGTAAAGCAAACAGATTATAACCACTTCTTTCTAATGCTTTCTCTCTTTCTTTTCTTGAGATCTTTCTTATAGGTTCTACCATTTTGATTTTAAATGGTTCAGGATTTGACTTTTTTCCCATATGGCTATCTCCCTTTAAAAAAAGATTTTTATTCTTTCATTCTAATTTATTTTAACACATTTAACCCCTCTTTACTTGACGAAAATAATTAAATATAGTATAATTATCTTGTGAATTGCAGGTGTAGCTTCAGTCGGTAGAGCGCCGCCTTGGTAAGGCGGAGGTCATGGGTTCGAGCCCCATCACCTGCTCCATGTTTATAAAAAACCAAAAATGCGGATATAGCTCAGCGGTAGAGCACTTGCTTGCCAAGCAAGGGGTCGTGGGTTCGAATCCCATTATCCGCTCCAAATCCCGGGATAAGCCCGGGTTTTATTTTCTAAAGGGGAGATTTAAAAATGTCCTTTATCTTAAGAGATATCAACACCGAAAAGACTTACCAAGTAGAAAAAGGTACAAAATTTATAGATATTGCTAAAGAATATGAGAAAATTAGCAGAAAATCTGTTTTGTACGTTAAATTCAACAACGATATAAAAGAACTTTTTGAGAATATCCCTAAAAGTGGAGAAATTGAATTTTGCGACATTACAACTCCTGATGGTATTCGTATATATAGGAGAGGGCTTTTTTTCATCTTATACATGGCCTTGAAGCAAATTAATAAAAATGACAAGTTTTTTGTGAACAACACCTTGAATGATGCCATGTATTGTGAATTTTCTTCAGGAGTGCCCACTCAAGATTATCTAAATTTAATAGAAAATAAAATGCATGAAATAGTTGAGAAAGATATAGTTTTTCAAAAAAAAACTATTGATAAATTTGAGGCAATTGATATGTTTTCCAAAATAGGAGAAATAGATAAAGCACTCCTTTTCAAATATAGGAAAAAGAGTTCGGTAAACGTTTATTTTGCAGGTGAATATTTTAATTATTTTTATGGATATCTTCCTTATTCGACGGGGTACTTAAGTAAATTCAAATTGAAAAAAGTTGAAAATGGCTTTGTTATTATTCATCCAACGCCTAAATCCCCTGATAAAATCCCTGAATTCAATTATTCAAAAAAACTATTTGTTGCTTTTGAAGAGTATAAAAATTGGCTTGACATAATGGAAATTAATACCGTAGGAGAATTAAACTCTTTAATTTCACAAGGAACTGAAAAAGTTAGAGAATTAATAAGAATAGCGGAAGTTCTTCATGAGAAGAAGTATTCTATTATCACAGATGAAATTGTTAGAAGAAAAGAAATAAGGTTAATAACGATTGCTGGCCCTTCTTCATCCGGTAAAACAACAAGTGCAAAAAGAATAGCCTTGCATCTAAAAGTCCACGGATTAAAACCTGTGCCTATATCTTTGGATGATTTTTTCTTAGAAAGAGATAAAACTCCAAGAGATGAAAAGGGAAACTATGATTTTGAATCGATAAAAGCCCTTGATTTAGATCTTTTCAACCAAACAATGAACGAGCTGATAAAGGGAAAAGAAGTAAAACTCCCGAAGTTTGATTTCAAATCTGGGAAAAGGTTATGGCATGATGAACCTTTACAAATTAAAGAGAACCAACCTATAATAATAGAAGGCATTCACGGTTTAAATGAAATCCTTACCGCTTCTATTCCAAGGGAAAAAAAGTATAAAATATACGCTAGTTCGTTAACTCAGATGAACTTAGATAGAATGGATAGAATTCCAACAACTGATACAAGGCTTATAAGGCGTATGGTAAGAGACTATAATTTCAGAGGATACTCTGCTTCAGATACTTTAAATATATGGCCTTCAGTTGTCAAGGGCGAACACAAATATATTTTCCCGTTTCAAGATGAGGCTGACATTATGTTCAATTCTCATCTAGTCTATGAATTAGCGATATTGAAATTATTCGCCGAGCCACTCTTACTTTCAATAGACAAAAGTCATCCTCATTACACAGAAGCAAAAAGATTACTGAGATTCTTAGATTATTTTCTACCTATTACAGAAATCGAAGAAATCCCAAGAACATCCATTATAAGAGAATTTATAGGTAAAAGTGCCTTTAAAACGTAAAAAACGCCCATAGAGGGCGTTTTTTGTTTTTGCCAAAGTTTTTTTAACCTTTTACAGAACCTTGAGTTAAACCCCCTATTATCCATCTTTGCAGCGAAAGGAACAATACAATCATCGGTATCGCTCCCAGCAAGGATGCGGCGGTAAATAACCCCCATTCTGTTTCGTACGGTCCTGATGAAAATGATTGTAAGCCAACTGCGTATGTATAATTAGACTCACTTTGAAGTATAATTCTTGCTATTACAAATTCATTGAATATATTCATAAAAGTCAATATCATAACTACGGCTATTATTGGTAAAGATAGTGGCAATACTATCCTCCAAAAAGTTTGAAACCTTGTTGCTCCATCTATCATAGCTGATTCTTCTAACGAGTCTGGAATCGTATCATAATAACCTTTGAATAACCACATGTTGTATGCTACGTTTCCCATATATGCAAATATTAATCCATCTAGAGAATCTAAACCTAATATCCCAAAGTAGTCTCCCATGAATTTTAAGATTCCATATATTGCTATCATGAACATTATTGCCGGGAACATTTGGATGATCATTAAAAAGAATAATCCTTGTTTCCTTCCAGCAAATCTCATCCTTGAGAAAGGATATGCTCCTAATGAAGTCATCATTACTGTCAATATAGCTGTTATTCCTGCTACTATTATTGAATTTAGTAACCACCTCGTAAATGGTTTCCTTATCTTAGCTGACCAACTTTGTTGTAAATTGTATAAGTTTTTATCTATCGCTCTCAGTTTACTTTTTAATTCCCTGTACTCTGTGTGATTTGATAAATCACTTGCCAATCTTGAAGCTCTAGCTATATCAGCAGAAGCTTTGCCATATTGAGTGTTATATAAACTTTGCATTTCTGATAGCGGGGTTATTCGTGTAACATTCCCTCCATGATTCAATGAGAGATAGCTATCTAAATTTACCTTAAATATTTGCAAATTTTCTTCCATCTGTATTTGTATTTCTGTTAACTTCTGTCTTCCTTCTTCAAAAAGATTTCGCGATTCCAATAAGTTGTTGTACCATCGCATTATTATGTATCTGTTTCTGTCAGGGATAAAACCCGGATAGTATTTTGAACTCATAAAAGACGCATAATTTACGGATTCATAGTTATTAGTTATTTCTTGTTTTGTGTTTTCAACATAAACTATCAAGAAAGGCAAATTTATTATCTTTTCTATATTACTGAGCGTTTCTTCATTTTCACTTATTAATATATTTAATTCATTTTCTAGTTTTTGTCTACTTTCTCTTAATTGACTTAATTGTTCACTAAATTGAGCTAATTGAATTGTGTTACTGCTGTATTGTTGAGTTAACGGCACCAATTCGTCTATAGAGGCTGACATTTTTAATGTAGAACTTTTTACTGCCTGGTAACTTGGCAAAATAGCGTTTTTATCTTTAATAGCGTATATCTTATCAAAGTTCGCATTTAAGAATTGGTATACTTCTGCATAGAGCCCAACTGTATCAACAAGACCATTTTGCAAAAAACTGTCAATAGCATTTAGATTTTCGTATGCTATATTCATTACCTGTGAAAACTTTTGTACATTATCATAGAATAACTTGTCTTCTCCAAATAAAGGTAATTTGCCCTCTACTTGAGTTAAATTTTGATTTTTTAAAATTTCATATGAAGATTTAACTCTTTCATGTTCAACTTTTAATATATCTCCCAGATTCATTAAATTATTATAAATTATCTTATTTTGTCTTTCTAGTGTTGATTGATGTAGATTTAATTGAGATATTTGATTTTCTATATTTGTTAATTCGTTCTGTGTTTCGTTTATTTGGTTGTATGTTCCTGAATATATTTCACTTATTTGATTTTGGATATCCTGCTGCATAAGTTGTATCTCTTCTTCTGTAGCTTTCCAGCTTTCCCCTAATTGTAAAATACTTTCCCCATATTGCTCGATTTCCGGTTCTTCATTTATCCATCTCCTATACGTTCTAACTCTCCATACGTTTGTATTTAACGGTATTTGAAGTATAGTGTTCATAGTTTCTATGTAATATTCGCTTTGTTTGTTCAAATTACTTTTTTCAAGATTATTTATGATTTCTTTTCTCAAGGTAAAATACTCTTGCATCATTGTTTGTAAATTGGTGAAGTTTACTGTTATCCCCATTTCCTGAGATAACTCTAAAATGTTGTTTAGTTGTTCTTGCAATAATTCAGAGTCTTCGAGCCTTATTTCATTGATATCTTTGTAGAATTGTTCTTTGTATTGTGTTTCGTACAAAACAAAGATTTCTTCGTAAGCTTGTTCTAACTCTTCAAATTCTTTTTGCGTTTGCAAAAAATATTTTTCTAAATTATTTACATAACTGTTTGTTTTTTTCTGTGCTTCTTCTATAGTTAGATCACTATATTTACCTATATAAGAGGTTATTGAGTTGAGTTCATTTATTAATTCTGGTACATTTGGAGTCTGTAGTATTAAGTCTTTGTAGTTTTCAGCTGTTAACCTGTTTGAAAATAATTTTGGTGAAAATGCAGCATTGTCCCTTCTTATAGATGTTGAGATTAACCATACCAAAGGGAATAGTATTATTACTATACATATTATTAGTACTATGTGCCTTAATATATAATTTTTCTTTTCGATCATGGCCATTATCTGCTCACCTCTTCAAAAGAACCTGAAAATCTGAAGTTAAAATAACTAAATACTGCTATTATTCCAAATATAATCATTGATATAGCAGAGGCAAACCCAAAGTCTTGCCCTTGTGAGCCTTCAAAGGCTAATTTGTAAACATACGATATCAATATGTCCGTAGAACCAGCAGGTGTATTCGTTCCTGGCATCGCCGGTCCTCCACCTGTTAATAGGTATATTAAAGTAAAATTGTTGAAGTTGAATGCAAAACTCATTACAAGTAATGGCACTACTGCCACCATTAGTAATGGGAAAGTTATTTGCCTAAATTGTTTCCAACGTGTAGCCCCATCTATTACAGCAGCTTCATACAACTCTCCTGGGATACTTTGCAAGGCTCCTAAAGTTATTGTCATCATGTAAGGAAAACCAAGCCACGTATTTGTTATTAGTATCGCTACTTTTGCCCAGAATGGATCGTTTAACCATCTCACAGGATTTATCCCAAGATTTCCTAATATGAATCTGTTTATTATTCCATATGTTTCATTGAAAAAACCATTCCTCCATACTAATACTGAAATAAATGCAGGAATCGCCCACGGAATTATAAGCAAAGTCCTGTATATAACCTTTCCTTTTAAGTTTGGATCATTTAAAACTAAAGCAAATATTAATCCTAATATAAAGGTTAATAAGACACTTAGTCCTGCATACACAAAGTTCCATCCAAGTATTTTAAAAAATGGCCCTGATATTCTTGGATCATTTATTATCTTCGCAAAGTTTTCACCACCAACATAATCTTTGTAACCTATAAGTCTTGTTAGTTGCCCATTTTCGTTGTAATCCCAAAATGCTGAATCCCTTTCAATTAATTCTTTGTTTGTTAAAGTGTTTACTACAACGGTTTTGTATATTTCCCTTTCACCATCAACTATCACTTTTACAGCGGTGTCGTATACTCTGTATGACTCAGAAAATTTTCTGAAAATAGTTGAACTTGATAGTCTAAAGTTTTGATCATCTAATTTTAAATTTAAAGATTTAAGATAATTCTGCCTTAATACAGAGTTGTAATATGCAGAATTAGTTGATGTTAGAGGGTCTATTGGGGAATAGAAATACTGATATCTTTCTTCTCCATTTTTTTCTATTGCTATTATGGATGAACTCCCATTAGTTCCTAAACTTTCTGTAGGTCTTATGATTCTATATGTGTTGTTATTAATACTTATTTCTTCATTAGTTATCAGATATAATTCAGATTCAGCATATATTAGATTACCTCTTGAGTCATATTCTAAAGTTGTGGGTTTTTCTGAGAGATACATGTTTTCTTGATCATATAGAAGTAATAGAAAGTCTTCTGTTGGCTGGTACTGTTCATTGTACTTCACAAATACTTTAAAGTCATATGTTTTAGGGTTTTCAGGTTCAAAGTAATATGTAGGATCAATTAGAAGAGTGTCTATTGCATTCGTTCTAGTGAATAAATGCCCCGTCCCATAATTCGTAAAAGATGTTTCTATGGTGTAATAGATAGGATATATAGTCAAAATAAATAAAAAGAACAACGCTGGTAAGGTATATCTGTAAGGGTATCCCTTCTTGGAAAATATCGCCCAGTTAGTTATTACTAAAAAAACAGTTATCGTTATTCCTAAACCATAGTTGGCTAGTATGAATAAAAGAAATATAGCCCATATTAAAAGGGCGTCCATTACCGCAATGAATAGCCACATTAGAAATGTTCGAAAACTTTTCATTATCTACCCTCCTAAATTATGATCGATCGTCCTTTAAGCATTTATTTAAATTATACCTCAATATTCAAAATTTTAATTTAATTAAAGAAAGGAGAGGTTTTAACCTCCCCTCTTCCTTAAACTGATTTTTGGGCGAGACATTTTCTTTAAAATATTAATTAAATTTATAAGGCTGCTTTTATCTTTAATACAGCATCATTCAATGCTTCTTCAGGTGTTTGCGTTCCGCTTATTATGTTGTTTAGAGCGTCATTCATCGGTTGCCATACTGACTGCATAGCTGGAATATTTGGCATAGGTTCTCCACCAGCTGCACTTTCAGTAAAAGCTGCAACTATATCTGCGGGGATTGGCCCGCCTTGCTCTTCAATAATCTGAGATACATCAATTCTAGCAGGCAATCTTGGATCAGCTAAGTAAAATTCATATATTCCTTCTGGAGTTGCTAAGTAATTGATTACGAATTCCATAGCAAATGCCTTATTTTGAGATCTAGAATTGATCATTAATCCTTGTACTCCTACAAATGGCTTCATAGTTTTACCAGGTTCAACTTCAATACTTGTTAAAGGTATAACACCAAAATCTATCCCTGCGTCTAGATAATTTTTCGCAGCCCAAGGACCATTAATTATCATAGCTGCTAATCCATCCATGAACATCGAATCCATTATACTATAGTTCATACCTTGTGGCATTATACCTTCGTCAAAAAAGCTTTTTAATAGATACCCTGCTTTTATTGCACCTTCATTGTTCAATCCAATATCAGAAATATCGTATCCAGTTCTTTCATCATAATTAAATACGTATCCTCCATAACCAGTGAAGAAACCATAAGTATGGTAAAAATCAGAAGGTGTAACAGCAAATCCAACAGTTTCATCGGTTGTGAATTCTTTTGCCAAAACTTTAATGTCTTGAATGTTTGTCGGGACTTCTTCATCGCTTATATAATCTCTGTTATAGAAAAGAGCGACAGCTTCTATAGCATAAGGCAAACCATATAATCTTCCTTCATATGTAAAAGCTTGTAATCCAGAATCCCCAAATTTATCTGCTTGAAGTGCAGATCTTGGAATTGGTTCTAAAAGTCCATTCAGTGCTAATTCTCCAACCCAATCGTGAGCACCAATTATTATATCTGGTCCTTCTCCAGCTTGGGCAGCTGTAAGGAACTTTGATTTAATATCTCCAAAAGGAACCATTTGCACTTCAACATTTATTCCTGTATCCCTAGTAAACTCCTGGCCTATAGTTCTTATAAAATCTACCTGCAGTTCAGATGACCAAATGGTTATACTCTGTGAAAATAAAGAAACTATACCAACCAGCATCACTAATGTCAAAATCAAAACTTTTTTCATCTTATTACCCCTCCTCATTTTTTTGTTTTATAATGGAAACGTTTTACCTATAAAATATTATATCAAAAAAGAAACAGTTTTCATATTCTAATTATAGGTATTTATTAAGGATTATGGGCGATTAGGCGGAATTATTTGGGATTACAAGCTAAATTCTCAATTTTTCTTGTTTTTTCTAAAAAATATAACCCCCAATTCTATGGGGGTTATATTTATACGGGATATATCGCTGTATCTTCATTTTTGAAATTTTCTGCCAAGCTGAAATCTATATTAAGTGATTTAATATATTTATCTTTTAAGAATTTTCTCCCCACTTCCTTAAATAATGTATAAGTTAATAAATCCTCCTCAGTTTTTGCTAATATCCCTATTTCTTTTTTTGCATTTTCTAACTCAGCTTCCAAATCATCTGCTGGTCTATGATTAATTGACTTTGTACTTCCTAAGGCTTTTTTATACAGCTCTTTATCTACTGCTGCTGGTGATCTTCCATAAAGCCCTTTCAAATAGTTCTTCACTTCGTTAGTTATCATTGAATATCTTTTACCTGTTAAAACATTTAAAACTGCTTGAACCCCAACTATCTGACTTGTAGGTGTAACCAGCGGAGGATACCCAAGATCTTTACGAACCCTTGGTACTTCTTCCAAAACTTCTTCTAATTTATTTTCTGCTTTTTGTGCTTTTAATTGTGAAACTAAATTAGAAAGCATTCCACCAGGTATTTGAGCATTCAATATTCTTGCATCTATAGATTTCATACTCATATCATATTCACTATATTTTTCTCTGATTGTCCAAAAGTAATCAACAAGTTTCATTATTATTTTGTTATCCAAATCTAAATCATATGCATACACAAATGGTTCAACAGCGGGTTCTGATGTCCCGTTTGCAAAAGGCTCAATGCCACGTCTATAATATCAGTTCCTGCTTCAATTCCAGCATAATAAGCCATTGGAGCAAGTCCAGTTGTATTATGTGAGTGAATATTAACTGGGATATTGAATTTCTTCTTTATTTCTTTCACTAAGTTATACGCATCTTTAGGTTTTAATAAACCTGCCATATCCTTTATAACTACGGAATCAACGTCTCTTTCTACTAACTCTCTAGTATATTCTAAATAATATTCTACGTTATGAACTGGACTTACCGTATAAGAAATCGAACCTTGAACGTGGATATTTCTCTTTTTTGCTACTTCTATTGACTTTTCTAAGTTTCTGATATCGTTTAAAGCATCAAATACTCTTATGATATCCATTCCATAGTCGGCAACTTTATTCACAAATAATTCTACAACATCGTCAGCATAGTTTCTGTATCCCACAAGATTCTGTCCTCGTAGCAACATCTGAATTTTAGTGTTTTTCAATTTATTTCTGATAATTCTTAATCTTTCCCAAGGATCTTCATTCAAATATCTAATACAAGAATCGTAAGTTGCCCCTCCCCAAACTTCCATAGAATAAAAACCCGCTTTATCAAACTCTTCTAAGTGATCCTCAAAATCTTCTAATTTTAATCTTGTAGCAATTAACGATTGTTGACCATCTCTAAGGGTTGTATCAACAATAAATGGTTTTTTCTTCATTTATTTCACCTCTTATTATTTTTTATTTTTTTCTGCCTATTTATATTATATATGTTTTTTTGGAACAATTTCAAGATGGGTAATCCAATTGCATAAGTAGCTATTGTTTCTCCAATTCCTATCCAAAGTACAGATAAAAAGTAAGGAAATCCATATAATGGCGCAACATAAGCAGATACCCCAAAAGCGTTTATTAATATTGGAGGTATGGGAGCCAAATATGATTTAGGCATCTTCCACGTTAATATACCAGCTACCAATGTCAAAAAACTTCCAAACCATATATCCCAAGCACCAAGTCCCCCTATCATATTAGCCAATAAAACACCAATGTAAATTCCTGGAATAAACGCAGGATCAAGAAAAGGAAGAACAACAAAAGCTTCTGCAATTCTAACTTGAATCGGTCCAAAACTTATAGGTTGAAAAACAATGCACAAAACTACATATAACGCTGCAACTAAAGCGGCTCTTACAATTCTTTTTGTATCCATTTTTCCTCCTCATAAAAAAATCTGGTAAAGCTGTTATGACTTTACCAGATTATTTTTAAAGCAACGTTTTTATTGATTTAAAAGTCGATCTATCTCATCAAGCATATTCGTTAATTGGTTTACCTTTTCTTCTTCCATATTGGAGGTATCCAATAAATTTAGAACACTTTTTAAACTTTCTAAATCTCTTTTTATACTTTCAATATCACCAGTTTGATTATAATAATCTTCAATATAAGTGTATATTAAAGAATAATAATCAAAGGCTACATTTGGATCGTTTGGATTATTTTGAAAAAGTTTAGAAATAATTTCAATAGAATCTGGATTTATTTCTCTTAAGGAAAGAAGAGAACTTTCTAATGCTGAATTCATTTGTTCAATATTGCTATTTAACTCGTTATACCTTTTTTCCACCTCTTCATATGACATAACTCCATATGTATTTTGCAAGTAGGATAATTCTTGTAAGGTATAAATTATCTGAGTGGCTTGGTTACGAACATCGGTTGCTGGTGATGTTTGTTGAAGCTCTGAATAATGTTGAAATTGTTCATTTAATTCTTCTTCTGATAATTCAATAAAATCAGGATAAGTTTTAGCTATATTCAAATAACTTTCAATATCGTATTTCTCAATAATTTTGGGCTGTAGCGAATTTTCTGCAGCAAATATATAAGCAATGTACCATTCTTCAGGTAATTCTTCATTTGAGAGAATAATTTCTCTATACTTTTTTTCTATTTTTGATAAATCTTCCCAAGTTTGTGAAAAATAAATGTCGTAGGCTAATTCCAATGGTTCATAGGAGATTACAAAACTATAATTTGGAATGTATTCATTATACCAATTCTCTATTAGAAAAGAAATATAATTATTTTCAATTTGAATTCTAACTTGCTCTTCTTTCAACAACTCTTCGGATGTGTTGTAGACTTTTTTATCCTCAACCTGGATTATTTGGTATCCTAATGGAGTATTAATCGGTCCGATTATCGTTCCTGGAGTTGCTTCAATTGATGCTTCAAAAACACTATTAGATATCTCTCCACGTTTCACCCAATCTAACGATCCTCCAGTTGATGCTGTTTGTGTGTCAATTGAATTTTCGAAGGCAGCTTGAGAAAAAGAAATAGAATTGTTCAGGATTTGAGATTTTATATTGTTAGCAGCGGCTTCATTGTAAGTAACTATTCTACTAATTTTTACTGATTCAAACTGCTCTTTTAAATTCTGAAAATTATCAGAAACATAAGTTGATAAATCTTCTTCACTGAAATTTGAAAAATAATTTCTTAATTCGTTAATTAACTCAGTTCTATATACTAAACTCTTGGCAAATCCATAAAAATACTCTTCTTTTTCGAAAAACTGCAAGAATATCATTTTAGTGTTCTCATTTCCCATGTATTGATTGTACAGATCTTCAGTTTGTTGAGATATTTTTTCTGAATCCAACGTAATTCCATTATCGTTCAAAAACTTTTCCATAGATTTATACTCCATAAGTGCATCGGCAATACTTACCAAATCAATTGGTTTGTTAAAATACTGATCATACTGAGGATTTTGACTTAACATATTCAACAAGATATTATAATATTCACCCATTAACTCATCTTGCTCTAGAAAGTATGATTCGTAAACTTCTTCCCCATCTTTGGAAGTTACATACGCAACACTTTGTGGAAAAATAACCAATGAAAATACTGAAAGAACCATGAATAACACTAATAACTTCTTCATTTTTTTCCTCCTAACATTAATTTAGTTTCAGATTATATAGTAAAACCCTTTAATTAAAATAAGCTTAAAAACTTAATTTATGGAAATTTGACTGAATATTTTTAGCATGGTATAATAAAAACAACTTAAATTTCTTGTTAATATATTGTTCAGCAAAATTAAGGAGGCTAAAAAGTTGATCTCTTTAAAAGAAAAAATAATAATGAAAGCTATTTATTATAAATCCAACAAAAAAAGGCCCTATTTAACAACAGAGGTTGGAACGAAAAGAAAAAAAAGATATCTTTTTTTCGTATTATATAACAACCATACACAAAATGAAAGTGAATACTCCTTTGATATAAAAAAGAACTCTACTTCTTTGACTTTCATCGCAAAAGATGAAGAAAAAGAATATAAAAAAGATGTGGAAAATTACAGTAAGTACAATTCATATTTTTTTGTTTCAATTTCTGATGAATATAAGATAAATAAATTTGTTGAACTGGAAATCGATTAAAAAAACTATTTAGTGAAGCTTTCTCTCCATCTCGTTTTGTTTAATAAACACAGAATAACCATTATTCAACAAAGCTTTGTTTAGTGGATCATCTTCTGGAACTGAAACCAAAATAATCCTTTCTTTTATTTCTAAAAGTTTTGAAGTAATATCTTTTATTAGCTCATCATAAGAACAATATTTATCCAAAGGTGCTGCATCAACTATATATGCATTATCTTTATTGAACCCCCAAACGACGTATCCGATTAGCTTCCCATTTATTTTTATTGTTTCATAATTGTACCTATTTTCACTCAATTTTATTGTTATAGGTTCTCTCTGCCAATTTGGATTTCTTCCCAGCTCAAACTTTGCCTGTGTGGCTAATTCATATACAACATCCGACTTTGTAGATTCGTATTCAAATTGGTTCCTTCGGTTCTCTTTTTTTTCAACAACAAAAGAGTTTAGCTTTCTTATAATTCTAAAACCATGCTTTTTATAATACTTTATAGATCTTTCATCTGATTCTGCCACTTCTAAAATAATTCTTGTTATATCTTTCCATTTTAATGTTTCAATTGTTCGATACATAACTTCCGAGGCCAATCCTTCTCCTCTATATTCTTTCTTTACCCCTATAGAATCTATTCTTCCAATATCTTTTCTCAAGGAGATAATACTAAAACCAACCGGTTCTTTATCTGAAAAAACCACAAAAGAATCTTCCAAGGATATTGAATTTTCTTTCACATCTTTTTCAAAGGTTTCTAAATTCCAATTGACAGGTATTACATAATCTTTGAATACTTCGTTCACTAATTCTATTACAACACTAATAGATACTTCTTTTAAAGGTTTATAAACAAACATAATTATCCTCCTCTCAAGCAAGTAATCCCTTATAATAACATTTTAACATAAATGAAGTTATTTTTGAACTAAAAAACCACCCAAAAAGGGTGGTCTTATTCTATATTACTTTCATATTTAATTTATTAACGCTAGCATTATATTTGAAAGCTCTATAAAATCTTCTTTTAACGATGCACCACCAACTAATCCTCCATCAATATCAGGCTTACTAAATAAACCAAAATAATTATCTGGCTTTATACTTCCACCATACAATATTGATATAGATTCCGAAAATTCTTCATCGAAAAGTTCTTTTAGTAAATTTCTTATGAAATTATGAACCTCTTGTGCCTGTCTGGGTGTTGCAACTTTCCCTGTTCCTATAGCCCAAACTGGTTCATAGGCTATTATAACCTTTTTTGCTTCTTCTTCTGTTAATCCATAATAACCTTCCTTTATTTGCCTTTCAACAACGTTAAAAGTTAAACCTTTTTCTCTTTCTTCCAACTTTTCACCAACACATAGTATAGGTGTCAAACCAGAACTAATAACCTTTTTAACTTTCTTGTTTATACTTTCATCGCTTTCGTTGAAAACATGTCTTCTTTCAGAGTGACCTAATATTACATATTTAACACCAATATCTTTCAACATGTCAACAGAGATTTCTCCGGTGAATGCTCCCTTATCTTCAAAATATACATTCTGAGCCCCAACTTCTATTTTAGAACTACTTGCGATATCGCTAACCTTTTCAAGGGCAGTAAAGGGAGGACAAATAATAACGTCAAATTTGTTATTTGTCTTTATTCCACCTACAAGTTTAGAAACAAACTCTGCTGCTTCTTTGTTAGTTTTATTCATTTTCCAATTTCCGGCAAGAATATACCTTCTACTACTCAGTTTTTTTTTTCAGTTATTGAAGCTATTCCAGGAAGTTCTTTTCCTTCAAGTAATTCTAATGAAGCTCCCCCACCTGTAGAAACGTGAGAGAATTCGTTTGCTAAACCAAATTTCTCAGCTGCTGCTGCAGAATCTCCGCCACCAATAATGCTGGTACAACCTTTTTTGGTAACCTCTGCTATAGCTTTAGCTACTTCTTTTGTACCTTCTGAAAAGTCATCTATTTCAAAAACTCCCATTGGTCCATTCCAAACTATTGTTTTTGCGTCCGAAATTTTATCTTTAAACAAAGATACCGTTTCAGGACCGATATCTAGTCCCATCCAACCTTCTGATATGCCGTCATCCATCTTCACAGTTTTCTTTTCAACACCAGCTTCTATTTTTTGGGCTATAACAGCATCTACAGGTAGTACTATTTCAACACCTTTTGCTTTTGCATTATCTAATATCTCTTTAGCAACATCTAATTTATCTTCTTCAACCAAAGAAGAACCAACTTTCTTACCCAATGCTTTTAAGAAAGTAAACATCATTGCTCCACCAATTAAAATTCTATCGGCATTGTTGAGCAAGTTGTTTATAACACCTATTTTATCAGAAACTTTTGCACCACCTAAGATAACAACGTATGGTTTTTCAGGATTTTCTACAGCCTTTTTCAAAAATTCAATCTCTTTTTTCATCAAAAATCCAGCTACACTTGGTATATATTCAGCAATCCCAACGTTTGAAGCATGCGCTCTGTGAGCTGTTCCAAAAGCGTCGTTTACGTGAATATCAGCTAAACTCGCCCAGTATTTAGCAAGTTCAGGATCGTTCTTTGTTTCACCTTTTTCAAACCTTGTATTTTCAATCAATAAAACCTCTCCATCTTTTAACTCAGATACAGCTTTTTCAACTTTTTCTCCTCTTGTTTCATCGACAAAGTAAACATTACTATTTAAAATCTCATTCAATCTATCAGCTACGGGTTTTAAGGAAAACTCTGGCTTCTTTTCGCCTTTTGGCCTTCCTAAATGTGAAAGAAGAATGACTTTTGCACCTTTTTCTAAAACGTATTCAATTGTAGAAAGCGCTGCTTTAATCCTAGTTTCATCAGTTATCTTGCCATCTTTTAATGGAACATTAAAATCGACTCTCATTATTACTTTTTTACCTTTTAAATCAACATCTTTTACAGTGAGCTTTTCCATTTTGACACCCCCTATATTTCTTTACTAAACAAAATTAAATTTTCAAATAAAAAGGGGATTCACATCCCCTTTTATCTTTTTTATAACATCTTAGCTAACTTTTCAGCTAATTTAACAACCATAGTTGAGTATCCATTTTCGTTGTCGTACCAAGCACAAACCTTTACTAAGTTACCATCGATAACATTTGTTAAAGTAGCATCAAATATTCCTGCATATTTACTACCAATTACATCTGATGATACTATAGGATCTTCGTTGTATCCAAATAGACCTTGTAGCTCATTTTCCACAAACTCTTTTACCATCTTATTCACTTCTTCAATAGTTGTTTCTTTTTCTACTTCAACCGTCAAATCACTTATAGACCCATCTGGAGTTGGAACTCTTAGTGCCATGCCGTCTAATTTCCCTTTTAGTTCAGGAATTACCAAACCAACAGCTTTTGCTGCCCCAGTTGTTGTTGGAATAATATTAACAGCTGCTGCACGAGCCCTTCTCAAATCACTGTGTGGTAAATCTAATACTCTTTGATCATTTGTATAAGAGTGAACTGTTGTCAATAAACCTCTTTTAATCTTTAAGTTATCGTTTAAAACTTTGATAATTGGTGCAATAGAGTTAGTTGTACATGAAGCGTTTGAAATAACTTCCATATCAGGCGTTAAAATATCGTCGTTTACTCCCATAACAATTGTAGCATCAACTGCACCTTTAGCGGGAGCGGTTATTATTACCTTCTTAGCACCTGCTTTTAAATGAGCAGAAGCCTTCTCTTTATTTCTAAAAACACCGGTAGACTCGATAATTAATTCTGCACCTAAATCTTTCCATGGAAGATTTGCAGGATCTTTTTCAGCATAAATCTTGATTTCTTTACCGTTTACTATAAGACCGTTTTCAGTAACTTCTA
The DNA here is from genome assembly GCF_003265365.1 of Petrotoga sp. 9PW.55.5.1. Taxonomy (NCBI): domain Bacteria; kingdom Thermotogati; phylum Thermotogota; class Thermotogae; order Petrotogales; family Petrotogaceae; genus Petrotoga; species Petrotoga sp. 9PW.55.5.1. Next base: position 33,614 of record NZ_AUPM01000047.1, read on the forward strand.
CTGTACCTTTGAATTTTCCATGTACAGAATCATATCTCAATAAAACACCTAAGGTTTCTGGATCAGTAAGGTCATTTATTCCAACAACATCGAAGTTTGAGTTCTCTACCAATTGTCTAAAAACTAATCTACCTATCCTTCCAAAACCGTTAATCCCAACTTTTACTGCCATTAATACAACACCTCCTGGTAATATAGTTTGTTATTTTTTTCTCTTACTTTTATTATATCGATAAAATTATGCTTTTATGAAAATAAAAAGTTAATTTTTTTGTTTCAAGCTCCAAAATTTGGTAATGTACCTAGATACTTTTGAGAAATCTCATTAGTTTTTTCTTCTTTAAGTTCAACAGCCTTTTGTATAGCTTCATTTGTAGCTGCTATTATCAAATCTTTCAATGTATCCATGTCCTCATCTTCAAGCTCTTGAGAAATTTGTATATCTTTTATTCTCATATCTCCAGTGGCTATAACTTTAACAAAACCACCTCCAGATGTAGCTTCCACTTCAACATTAGATAATTCTTCATCTAATTTGTTCATTTCTTCTTCCATCAAAATTTGTGCCTTCTGAGCTTCTTCAAGCATCTTACTCATATTGTTCTTACTTCCTGATTTTTTTGAAAGAGATCTTCCTCCCAAACTTTTCATCTTTTTTGCCATAGAAATCCTCCTATAAAATAATATGCACCCTTCTATTATAACATAAAAAATTCCCCCTTTAAGATTTTAATAGATTACCAGTATATGTTATAATATTTTGGACAACTATAATTATTTTTAAAATTTTTCTTCATTTAATGGGCTACACTGGAAGTTTATCTTTATTGGGAGGTGACATCGTATGGTTAAAAAAGTTTTTTTAGTTTTTTTAATGTTAGTTTTTTCTTTACTGAGTGTGTTTTCTGTTACTTATGTAGTTGGAACAGAAGCTTCCTTCCCCCCTTTTGAATACGTTGAAAATGGCAAATTCGTTGGTTTTGATATGGATTTAATAAGAGAGATAGGTAAGCTTTACGGGTTTGATGTTGAAATTAGAGATATCAGTTTTGACTCCCTTATACCATCTTTGATGACAGGAAACATTGACATTATAGTAGCAGGAATGACGATAACTGAGGAGAGAGAAAAGGTTGTAGATTTTACAATTCCATATTTTAGTGCAGATCAAAGTATATTAGTAAGAAAAGGAGAAGGGAAAAATATTTCAGTATTGTTTGAAAAAAGAAAGATAGGAGTTCAAACTGGGACTACCGGAGACCTCTGGGTAACAGAGAATCTTGTTGATAAAGGTTTTTTACCCAAAGGGAACTTAACAAGATACGATACCTTCAACTTTGCAGTAAGAGATCTCATCAATAAAAATATAGACGCTATAGTTTTAGATAACCCTGTTGCTCAAAGATTCACAAAAACAGACCCTGTAGAAATAGTAGGAATTATAAAAACAAACGAAAATTACGGAATGGCTGTTGCACCGGGAAATGAAGAGTTGCTAAATATGTTAAACGAAGGGATAAGGCAGTTACAAGAAAATGGAAAAATTGATGATCTAATTCAAAAATACTTCGAATAAAAAACAAACAAAAAAGGGGGCTTAGCCCCCTTTGTAAAAAGTAGGGAGATAAATGAGTGAATTAAAAGTAATTATAAACTCTTTTCCTTTTTTGTTACAAGGGCTCCTTGTGACAGTCGAACTAACTGTTTTCAGTTTAATATTAGGTTTTATTGTAGGAGTGGCTATTTCTTTTGGTCAGTTGTATGGAAACAAAATTTTACAATTTATTTTGTTAGTATATGAAAGAATCTTTAGGAGTATACCTTTATTGGTTATTCTTTTTTTGATATTTTATGGATTACCTTCTTTAGGAATAAGATTGGATCCTTTTGTCGCATCTGTAATAGGATTAGGATTGAGGAGTTCCGCTTATCAATCTCAGATTTTTAGAGGGGCAATATCTTCTATTCCAAAAGGGCAGGTCGATGCTGCATACTCTCTTGGAATGAATAATATTCAAACTTTTTTTTACATAATTTTCCCACAAGCAATTAGAATAGCATTATCTGGATGGACTAATGAAGCCGCTGTTGTTTTAAAGGATACTTCTTTGGCATACGCTTTGGGTGTTGTAGAACTTTTAAGACAAGGTACTTATATAATTGCTGTAACAAACAGACCCTTGATTGTTTATTTGATTTGTGGAATAATATATTTTGTTTTAACCTTCAGTTTGAGTCGAGGTTTAGGTGCTTTAGAACGGAGATTATCTATCCCAGGATACGAAGTGAGGAAAATATAATTATGAAAAACGAGAATAAGATAATACTAAAAGTTGAAGACCTTCATAAAAGTTTTAATACTACTGAGGTGCTAAAAGGAATTAGTTTTGATGTAAAAAAAGGTGAAACAATAGTAATAATTGGCCCCAGCGGAACCGGAAAAAGTACTTTACTTATGTGTATAAATAGATTGGTAGAACCTAATTCTGGAAAAGTTTATTTGGAAGATCAAGAAATAACCTCTTCAAAAAATGTTCACCTAATTAGGCAAGAGATAGGATTTGTATTTCAGCATTTTAATTTATTTGAACATTTAACAGTTTTAGAAAACGTAAAAATCGGTCTAATCAAAGTTAAAAAGATACCCAAAAACAAAGCAACAGAGATAGCCTTACAAGAACTTGAAAGAGTGGGTTTAAAAGACAAGGCTGAACTATATCCTGCTCAACTTTCGGGTGGGCAAAAGCAAAGGGTAGCAATAGCAAGGTCTTTAGCCATGAACCCGAAATTGATGTTGTTCGATGAACCTACTTCAGCATTGGACCCTGAATTGATAGGTGAAGTTTTAAATGTTATGATTGATCTTGCAAAAAGTGGAATGACTATGGTTTGTGTAACTCATGAAATGGGTTTTGCTAGAGCTGTTGCTGATGAAATTATATTCATGGAAAAAGGGGTAATCGTTGAAAAAGGCTCACCGGAAATGATGTTCAAAAATCCGCAAAAAGAAAGAACAAAGAGCTTTTTAAACAAATTATCTCAGTTGTATGGAGAGGAAGAGAAGAAATGAGTTTTATTGAAATCGTTCAAAGTTCTTGGTCTTATATGGTTCAGGGCATATGGGTTACATTATTCTTAACCTTAATTTCTGTATTTATAGGTCTTATTTTTGGTGTGTTACTGGCTATTGCAAAAACTTATGGAAATAAATTTTTCTATTATTTCAGTTATATCTACATAGAAATAATAAGAGGCACCCCTTTGTTGGTACAACTATTTATCCTTTATTATAGTTTACCTGTCATAGGAATAAGATTATCCCCACTAGCCGCATCAATTATCGCATTTTTCTTAAACTCTTCTGCTTACCAAGCTGAGTATTTAAGAGGATCGATCCAATCTATTAGTTCTGGGCAAATGGACGCTGCACTCTCTATAGGAATGAAAAAATGGCAAGCAATAAGATTAATAATTTTACCTCAAGCCTTAAGAAGGTTTATACCTTCCTGGACCAATGAGTTCATATATCTATTAAAATATTCTTCACTTTCCTATATAGTGGGGGCTCCAGAAATAATGGCACAAGCCAAATTTGTTGCAAGTCGTAATTTTGAATTTTTCAAAGTATATTTATTTGCTGCAATTATATATTTTGTGTTAGTAACTATATTCAGTGAAATTTTTAAATACATAGAAAAAAGATTAAAGATTCCGGGAACATTAACCTATGCAAGGCAGTAAAACACAGGAGGAAAAGCGAATGGAGATAATTAACCTAGTAAAAGAACAAATAAAAAATGAACTATCTAAATTGCAAATACAAACAGAAGATAAAGAGAATGACTTCACCGTTGAAACACCACCAAAAGATGAAATGGGTGATTTTTCATCTAACGTGGCATTTCTACTAGCTAAAAAGATGAGAAAATCCCCAATGATAATAGCAAAAGATTTAGCTCAAGAGCTGAATAACAACTCATTTTTTTGTAAAGTTGAAGATTTAAATGGATTTTTAAATTTTTTTATTTCACCAGAAATTTACCAAAGAATTTCTTCTCATATAATAAGTAACCCTAGAACATATGGTAAATTCGATATTGGGAAGGGAACAAACATACAGTTTGAATTTGCAAGTGTAAATCCCACAGGTCCAATGACTGTAGCCCACGGTAGACAGGCGGTTATGGGAGATGTTATGGCAAATGTATATGAAGAAGTGGGATACAATGTCCAAAAAGAGATGTACTTAAACGATGCCGGAAGACAAATAAAACTCTTAGCATACTCTCTGTGGGTGAGATACAACGAACTATTAGATTCAAACTATGAAATACCTGAAGATGGATACAAAGGGGAATACTTAATTGATACCGCTAAAAAGGTTTTAGATAAGTATGGAGACATTTTCAAAGATAAATGGAACGAAGAGATAGAAAATACCTTTAAAAAAGAAGTATTAGAAGACATGGTTAAATCTATGCTTGAAACGTTAAACAAAATAGACGTAAAGTTCGATGTAGTCTTTAGTGAACAATTACTCTTTAAGAATAAGATGGTTGAAAAAACTTTAGAACAGTTAAAATCAAAGAAAATGGTATATGAAAAAGAAGATGCTCTGTGGTTCAAGGTATCGGAACTAATAGACGAAGACGACAAAGTACTCATAAGATCCAAAGATAAAATGCCGACTTATTTTTGTGATGATATCGCATACCATTACTACAAGTATTTTAGAGGCTTTGAAAAGGTAATAGATATAATGGGATCAGACCATCATGGTCATATTCCAAGAATGATGGCATCGATTAAGGCCTTAGGTTTACCTGACGATTTTCTAAAAATAATATTGCACCAATTTGTTAATATAAAAAAAGGTGAAGAGATTTTAAGAATGTCAACAAGAAAAGGAGAATTTTTTACGTTAGACGAACTCATAGATAACGTAGGAAAAGATGCTGTTAGATACTTCTTTGCCATGGTTGACCCAGATACAACCATGAACTTTGATATAGATTTAGCCATAAAAAAATCAAATGAAAACCCCGTTTTTTATGTACAATATGCACACGCAAGAATATGTAGTATATTCAAAGAAGCAAAAAAAAGGAATATAGAATTTGAAAAATTCCTAGGTTTAGATCTTTTAATAGAAAACGAAGAAAAATTACTGATAAGAGAGTTGTCTTTATTCTCTAATGTTTTGGAAAGTTCAGCAAGTCAATTTAAACCAAACTTATTAACACAATACCTAGAAAGAATAGCTTCAAGATTCCATCAGTTTTATAACAAACATTCCGTACTTAACGCAGAAAACTCTCAATTAATACAAGGGAGATTGAACCTATGTTTTGCTACAAAAATAGTTTTGCAAAGAGGCCTATCCATTTTAGGTGTTACAGCTCCAGAAAGTATGTAATTGAGGTGTTTAAATGAATACAGAAGAATTTAACGATGAGATTAACGTAGTAATAGAAAAGCTAGTGTACGGTGGGTATGCATTGGCAAGATATGCAGGAAAAATTTACATGGTTAAAAATGCTTACCCGGGTGAATTTATCAAAATTGTACCCAAACAGGTAAATAAAAATCTTATATTCGCTGATTTAAAAGAAGTAATTCAACCTTCACCACAAAGGGTAAACACTCAGTGTAGTCATTTCCCCAATTGTGGAGGTTGTCAATGGCTAGATTATGATTACAACGCTCAAATAGAAGCTAAAACAGAAATCATTAAAGAGCAACTCACAAGAATAGGTAAAATAGATAACTCTCTTGTTCGAAATACCATAGGTAGCGATATAAAATATGGTTACAGAAACAGAATGGAGTTCGCTTTTCAAAATTATCGTTCTTTAAAATTAGGATTAAAAAAAGCTGATTCAAATGAGGTATTAGATATTAAAAAATGCCCAATCTCTCCCAATCCATTTGATAATATAAAAAACAGATTTAAAGACTTAGTTGAAAAATTAGAATTACAAATATACAACCCTAAAAGCAAAAAAGGCATCTTAAAACACTTAGTATTAAGAAGGTCTTTTTCAAAAAATCAGAATATGATAATACTGGTAACCCATACAGAATATTTACCTTACGAAAATGAGATAAAACAGTTCTTCAAGAAAAATTTTCATCCATATTCTTTAATTCACCTTATGAACAGTTCTGACAAGATAGTCCTCAGAGGTCCATATAGAACACTTCTTGGTGAAGGGGTTCTTTTAGAAGAGTTTGATAACTTTACATTTCAAATACCTCCCATATCTTTTTTTCAAAACAATTACAATGTCACAGATAAACTTTTAAAATCGATAGTTTCATATTTAAAAGATAAAGTAAATAACCAAGCCACTCTTTTGGATCTTTATTCAGGAGTCGGACTTTTTTCTATCTATCTTTCCCCTCTTTTCAAGCATATAGAAGCAGTAGAAAATTCTAAGATCTCTGTTAAAGCTGCAATATCAAACTCTCATATAAACTCTATAAACAACATAAGATTCATTCTAGCTAATTCAAAAAAGTATTTACAAAACAATGTGAGCAAAAAATTCGATTTTGCAATCGTTGATCCTCCGAGAAAAGGATTAGAAAACAAAGAAATAGAACTTTTGTCTTCTGCTATAAAAAAATCACTAATATACGTTTCTTGTGATCCATCGACCCTAGCTAGAGATTTGAAATCATTTGTTGAAAAAGGATTCAATATAAAAATTGTTCAACCTTTTGATATGTTTCCTCATTCTTATCATATTGAAAGTGTTGCAATTTTAGAAAAATAATATAGAAAGGGAGAGATTCTGTGGAGTTATCTAAAAAGGTATCATCCATTCAACCATCTGCAACTATTGAATTAAACTCAAAAGCCTTGGAGTTACAAAACAAAGGAAAAAAAGTAACAAGACTAACAGCCGGAGAACCAGATTTCGACACCCCAACTCCAATAGTTGAAGCGGCCTATACCGCAATGAAAGAAGGAAAAACAAAATACACAGACAGCAAAGGTATAAAAGAACTTCGATCCAAAATAGCTGAATACATAAACCAAAAATATATGTGCGAGTACGATTATAACAATGTATTAGTCACTAATGGGGGGAAACAAGCTCTATTCAATGTATTATTACTACTCATTAATCCCGGCGATGAAATAATATTATTTGATCCGTCGTGGGTAAGTTATGAGGCCCAAATAAAAATGGTTGGTGGAACACCTATCCATGTTAAAACCTTTTCAAAAGATAATTATGTTCCAAATACTAAAGAATTAGAAACTGCTATAACAAACAAAACCAAAGCGATTATTCTAAACTCTCCAAACAATCCAACAGGAGCAATTTATGATAAAAACTTCCTATCTTACATTTCAAAATTATCCATAGAAAAAGACATAATAATAATAAGCGATGAGGTATATGATACTCTTGTATATGATGATGAATATATATCCATGGTAATGTTCAAAGAATCAATAAAAAACACAATATTAGTAAACAGTTTTTCAAAAAGTTGGTCTATGACGGGATGGAGAGTAGGCTATACAATCGCAAGTAAAGAACTCATCTCACAAATGGCAAAAATTCAATCTCATTCAACTTCTAACGTCAACACGCCTTCTCAATATGCTGCTTTAAAGGCTTTAGATATAGATAATTCATACATGGTTAAAGAGTTCAAAAAGCGAAGAGACTATCTATTTGAAGAATTCAGTAAATTGGGGTTAAAGTTCATCAAACCAAAAGGAGCTTTCTATTATTTTTTAGATATATCTGACTTTGGATTATCTGATAAAGAATTCTGTGATAAATTACTTAACTATGGTCTAGCAGTTGTACCCGGATCAGCCTTTTATTATGATGGATACATAAGATTATCTTTTGCTGCTTCTATGGAAGACTTAAAAAATGCCGTAGAAATCTTAAAAACTTTTATAGACGATTTGGAGAAAAAAACAATATGAAAGTAGACCTTTTAGTTGCTGAAATAGGGAGTACAACAACCGTAATAACTGCATACAAAATAAAAGAAAAAAATATTGAAATAATCTCCCAAAGCGAAAGTTACACAACAATAGATGAAGGAGACGTTACAATAGGCATCGAAAAAGCCATAAAAGTTATGAAAGAAAAATTAAATGAAGAAATAAGCTGGAACAAATTTCTTGCCACATCTTCTGCAGCAGGTGGATTAAGTATGACTGTACATGGACTCGTCTATGATATGACTGTAAGAGCTGCAAAAGAAGCAGCATTAGGTGCCGGAGCGATATTAAAGTACATAACAGCAGGGAAATTAAGAGAAAAACAATTAGAAAGAATAGTTAAAATAAATCCAAAATTAATACTACTATCAGGTGGTGTTGACTATGGAGAGGAAGAAACTATCCTACATAACGCTGAAAAACTTTCAGAACTTCCACTTAATGCTCCAATAATCTATGCCGGAAACCCAGCAATCAAAGAAGAAATTAAAGAAATATTCAAAGAAAAAAACAAAAAGATTATCTTAACAGAAAATGTTTACCCTAAAATAGACCGATTAAACGTAGAACCTGCAAGAAAAATAATTCAAGAAGTATTCTCAAAACATATAATCCACGCTCCTGGAATGGAAAAAATATACAGTATTGTAGATGAAGAAGTAATACCAACCCCAGCTGCTGTGATGAACACAACAGAACTACTAAACGAAATATATGGGGACGTATTAACAGTAGACATAGGAGGAGCAACAACAGATATAGACTCAGTAACAGATGGATCACCTGAAATACAAAAGATACTAATCTCACCTGAACCAAGGTCAAAAAGAACGGTAGACGGAGATATGGGGATATATGTAAACGCACCAAATGTTGTTGAAATGATAGGTGAAGATGATGTCAAAAAATCATTTCCTAATTACCCTGAAATAATGAAAAATCTCACTGCATATCCCAAAAATGAACAAGAAGAAAAATTTGCAGCATATCTTGCAAAATACTGTTTTATAACCTCTTTAAAAAGGCATGCCGGAAGAATCGAATATATGTTTACCGCAACAGGAAGAAAAAAAGTAGCATACGGAAAAGACTTAACTAATGTGAAGATCATCTTTGGAACAGGTGGAATACTATCTAGATCAAAATATAGAAAAGAAATATTTCAAGCTCTAAAACAGCTAAAAAACTCAGAAGATCTGTTAATACCTCCTAAAAATGTGGCTTTTGGATACGACAAAAACTACATATTTGCTAATATAGGAGTAATCTCTAAACTAGACAAAGAAATCGCGAAAAGAATACTAAAAAACAACATAGACATTAGCTCTCTTTAGATCCATCTCTTAAGAGGGAATTAGGAACAATTTCAAAGACATTTAATATGATCTAACGCGGCGAATTGACAAAATATAAAAATTATGCTAGAATATAAAAAATTAATAATGGAGTTTGACTGTTATGAAAGATGAATATATGAAAAAAATGGTCTCAAAAAACCCAAATAATATTAATATAATCAATTGGTGGTGGCATCTCTGACGGGGATGCCTCATAGTTGATGCCATAGTTTTTAAAAGGGCATCCCTGTTAAAGGGGTGCCCTTTTTTAATTAGGAGGTCTTTTTCCTTTTAAAAAAGGGACGAAGGCCTCCTTTTTATTTTAATTTTATAAATGTAAGTAATGAAAATTATTTAAGTGTGAGGAGGTTAATATGTATACTCAAAAAAACAATAGTATCCAAACGATTTTACCCATTATAGAAAAAATCAAAGTTAAAGATATCGATCCTGCAAATATATATAAAAAAGTAGCCTTAGAAAATAAATACTCTTTTCTTTTAGAAAACTTAAAATCGAATGGCAAAAGTTACTCTTTAATTGGCGTTTCACCACAAAAGATTGTGAAATTAAAGTATATATCAAAAAACAACACTTGTATTGAATATATAGATAATACAAAAGGTTTTTTGAAAATGAATAATAAAGATTATATAGATTTTCTTAAAGAAGAATTATCGAAAATAAACTACAAAAGTATACATAAGATACCTGATTTTTTTGCAAGTTTTGTTGGATACTTTGGATACGAGATGGTTTCTCTTTGGGAAGAAGTTTATCACATAGAAAAAACCAAAGATTTGAAACACGGAGATTTACCTTTGTCTTTACTAGTCATGCCAAAAATTTTATTAATAATAGATCAAAACGAAGATATAGGTTATTTAATAAACGTTATAGATCTTAATTCAGAAATGAACCAAGATGACTCAATCTACTTAGCCAAATTGGAAAATAAAAGGATTATAGAAAAGATAAAAAATAAAACCCCCAAAATCTGTAAAGATAAAATCTACAATCAGAAAATCAAAATAAAAAATCATACAAAAAAAGAAGATTTCATTAAAAAAGTAGCGAAAGTCAAAGAATACATAAACACAGGTGAAGCTTTTCAAATAGTTCTATCTCAAAAGTTTTCATGTGAAATGGAAGAAGATCCTTTTGAAGTTTATGAAAGTTTAAGAAATATAAACCCCTCACCTTACATGTTTTACCTTAACTTTGATGAAGTAAAGTTAATAGGATCTTCACCTGAAATGCTTGTTAAAGTTGAAGGACAAAGAGTTATAACAAGACCTTTGGCAGGAACAAGGCCAAGAGGCGAAACTAAAGAGATTGACCAAGTAATAGAACAAGAATTACTAAGTGATGAAAAGGAAAGAGCTGAACACATTATGCTTGTAGATCTTGCTAGAAACGATCTTGGAAGAGTTTGCGAAAAAGGAACGGTTCATGTGACAAAACTATTTGGAGTTGAGAGATATTCTCATGTTATGCATATTTATTCCCAAGTTGAAGGAAAAAAGAAAGAAGAGTTATCTTCGCTTGATGTGTTAAAGTCTGTATTTCCTGCAGGTACAGTATCAGGTGCTCCAAAGATTAGGGCGATGGAGATAATAGATGAATTGGAAGATGAGCCACGAGAAATTTACGCAGGAGTTGTAGGTTATATAGATTCAAAGGATGATTTAGATACCAGTATAGCTATAAGAACGATGGTATACAAAGATAAGAAGTTGATAATTCAGGCGGGTGCAGGAATAGTGTCTTATTCTGATGCTGAAAAAGAATACTATGAAACAGTAAACAAATCGATGGCAATGTTCAAATCAATTAAAAAGGGGGATTTCAAAGATGATTCTTTTGATAGATAACTACGATTCTTTTACATACAACGTTTTCCAAATGGTTAGTGAGTTCGATAACGTGAAAGTGTATAGAAATGACAAAATCGCTGTTGAAGAGATAGAAACATTAAACCCTTCACATATAATAATTTCCCCGGGTCCAGGTACTCCAAAAGATGCAGGTATATCTTTGGAATTAATAAAACGTTTCAAAGATAAAATCCCTATCTTAGGTATATGTTTGGGGCATCAATGTATCGCGGAGGCATTTGGCGGCGAAGTGGTTAGAGCAAAAGAGATTTTTCACGGCAAAACTTCAAAAATTTACTTAAAAGAAAAAGATGAGTTGTTTAAAGATGTAGGAACTCCTTTTGAAGCAACTAGATACCATTCTTTGATGGTGTCAAAAGAAAATTTTCCTGAAGAATTAATGATAACAGCTACCACAAAAGATGGAGAAATAATGGGGTTAAAACATATAAATTACAAAATATATGGTGTGCAATTTCATCCAGAATCAATACTAACAACCGTAGGACATAAGTTAATAGAGAATTTTATAAACATAAAAATAGAAAATAGAGAAAGGAGTGTCAGCTATGTTTAATTACTATCTTCAAAAGGTCGTTAAAGGGGAAGACCTTAATTTAAGTGAGACGGAATCTGCAATGGAAATGATAATGGATGGGAAAGTAACCCACAGTCAACTTGCTGGCTTTTTAGTTGCACTACACATAAAGGGAGAAACAGTTGATGAGATAACAGCTAGTGCAATGGTTATGAGAAAGAAGGCATTGCCTCTGAATCTTGAAAACGACAGTCTCATCGACACATGCGGAACAGGTGGAGATGCCAAAGGAACATTCAACATTTCAACGGCAGTAGCTTTCGTATTAGCAGCCGCAAATATTCCTGTTGCTAAACACGGTAATAGATCTGTTTCAAGTAAAAGTGGAAGTGCCGATGTATTAGAAGCTTTCGGAATAAATATATCACTTCCTACTTCTTTAATTGAAAAGTGTTTAAAAGAAATAGGTATTGCATTTCTATTTGCACAAGATTTTCACAGAGCGACAAAACATGCAGCCGTTCCAAGAAAAGAATTAGGTATAAGAACGATATTTAATGTATTAGGGCCCCTCACAAACCCTGCAAACGTAAAGTACCAACTGATGGGGATATACGATCCTAACCTTGTTTATCCAATAGCTGAAGTTTTAAAAAATTTGGGGGTAAAAAGAGGGATGGTTGTTCATGGAGCTGGAGGAATAGATGAACTCTCACTGTCAGGAAAGAATAAAGTAGCCTTTTTAAAAGATGGAAAGATAGAAGAGATAGAGATATCTCCACAAGATCTCGGACTTAAAGTTTCCCCTTTAGAAGAAATTCAAGGAGGAAGTGCACAAGAAAACAAAGATATTATTTTAAATATATTTGAAAACAAAGAAAAAGGCGCAAAACGGGACATCGTTGTTCTAAATTCAGCTGCTGGTTTGTATGTAGCGAACAAAGTTAACTCTTTAGAAGAAGGCATCAAATACGCTCAAGAAATTATCGAAAGTAAAAAGGCGTTGAAAAAACTGAATGAGATGATTGAGTTTACAAACCTGTTATCGGTGGAAGAAAAAAGCTCTTGACTATTATAGCTCAGAAAGGAGATCAAAATGTTCTTAGATAAGATAGTGGATAACAAGAAGAAAGAAATTGAAAAAATAAAAAGTAAAAAAAATTCGCTCAAAAGTTCTCTTGAAAAAGAAGAAATAACCCTAATCGCTGAAATAAAAAAAGCGTCTCCAAGTAAAGGTATAATCTCCAAAGATTTCGATCCAGATAGTCAATTAGAAGCATATATAAAAGGAGGGGCTGATGCAGTTTCTATATTAACAGATGAAGAATACTTTCAGGGAAGTACTGAATTACTTCAGAGGTTGAAGAAAAAAACTACTCTACCCATCCTAAGAAAAGATTTCATAATAGATGCTGTGCAGATTTATCAATCCTTATTCTTAGGAGCCGATGTTATCTTACTTATAGCTTCAATTCTTTCACAAAAAGAATTAAGAGAATTTTTACACCTTACAGAAGATTTGGGTATGGAAGCACTCGTTGAAGTTCATAATTTAGAAGATTTAGAAAAAGTTTTAAATACAGATACACAGATTCTAGGGATAAACAACAGAGATCTCACTGATTTCTCTGTTAATATTAAAAATACAGAAAAGATTTTAGATAAATTGGCGAAAAAAAGTAGAAGAAAAGATTTTTACATAATTTCAGAAAGTGGTATAAAAGAGAAAAAAGATATAGATTATCTAAAGAGTTTAGGGGTGGATGGGGTTTTAATAGGAGAGGCATTAATGAGAGAAAACAACCCAATTTCAAAGATTAGAGAACTCTTTCCAGAAAAGGAAAAGATCCTAAATGGTTAGGGTAAAAGTTTGCGGAATAACAAATAGAGAAGATGCATTAAAAATATCCAAAATGGGTGTTGACGCAATAGGATTTATCCTTTCAAGTAAGAGCCAGAGAATGGTGAGTTTATCGAAAGTTTCTGAAATTGTCAAAATTCTGCCTCCATTTTTAAGCAGGGTAGCAGTAGTTGTAGATCCTACAATAGAGCAATTAAATGAAATTGAAAACTCTAAATTCTTCGACTACATACAATTTCATGGATCTGAAAGTATTGATTTAATAAAAAGAAGTAAGTTAAAAACAATAAAAGCTATAAAAATTGAAAACGAACAATCTTTAAAGGCTATATCTACATACGAAGAAGATGTAGATTATTTTCTCTTTGATACAAAAGTTGGGGAAAAAGTTGGTGGGACTGGAAAAACTTTCGATTGGGGGTTTTTAAAGCAGATTAATTTACAAAAGCCATTCATATTAGCAGGTGGAATAGGTCCAAACAATGTGATTGAAGCCATAAAAGAAGTAAAACCAGATGCGATAGATTTAAACAGTAAAGTCGAAGAGAAACCTGGTAAAAAAGACATTAAGTTAATTAAGGAAGTTCTTTCAAAGATAAAAAGGGAGGAATAGATACCATGAAAAAAGGATACTACGGAGAGTATGGTGGACGTTATGTTCCTGAAACATTGATACCAGCATTGGAAGAATTAGACGAAGCGTATGAAAAATACTCAAAGGATCCTGAATTTATAAACGAATTCCATGGATTGCTAAAAGACTATTGCGGAAGGCCAAGCCCATTATACTACGCAGAAAATTTAACCAAGCACTTAAATGGAGCTAAGATCTATCTAAAAAGAGAAGATTTAAATCACACAGGGGCACACAAAATAAACAACGCCTTAGGTCAAGTGTTACTAGCTAAAAGAATGAACAAAAAAAGGATAATAGCTGAAACGGGTGCTGGACAACACGGCGTTGCAACAGCAACTGCTGCAGCGAGATTCGGTTTAAAATGCATAGTTTATATGGGAGCAGAAGATGTAAAAAGGCAGGCTCTAAACGTATACAAAATGCAAATGCTGGGGGCAGAAGTGATTCCGGTTTACAGTGGAAGTCAAACGTTAAAAGAAGCGATAAATGAAGCGATTAGAGACTGGGTCAGTAACGTTGAAAACACTCACTATGTTATAGGTTCAGCTGTTGGGCCTCATCCGTACCCAAAGATAGTTAGAAATTTTCAAAGAATAATAGGTGATGAAGCTAAAAAGCAGATAATAGAAAAAGAAGGAAAACTACCAGATTACACAATAGCATGTGTTGGAGGGGGAAGTAACGCAATAGGCATATTCTATCCATTCATAGAAGACAAAGAAGTAGAATTAATAGGAGTTGAAGCTGCTGGTAAAGGTTTGGAAACAAAAGAACACGCCGCCACTTTAACTGCTGGAAAAGTCGGTGTTCTCCACGGAAGTAAATCTTATGTTCTTCAAGATGAAGACGGGCAGATACAACTGGCGTACTCTATATCTGCAGGATTAGATTATCCAGGTGTTGGACCAGAACACAGTTATTTGCACGATATAAAAAGGGCGAAGTACGAATCAGTTACAGATGATGAAGCGATAGAGGCTTTTGAATTATTAACAAAATTGGAAGGGATAATTCCTGCTTTTGAAAGTTCCCATGCAATAGCTTATACGATGAAGTTTGCCCCAACACTTCCAAAAGATAAAATTATTCTAATAAACTTATCGGGTAGGGGAGATAAAGACGTAGACTCCTACAGAAAACTCAAGGGGGTGAAACAATGAGCAAAATTTCAGAGGCCTTCAAAAACAAAAAAGCCCTTATAACGTATATATCCGCAGGAGATCCGGATTTAGAAACAACCAAAGAAATAATATTGGAGTTAGATAGATCTGGTGTTGACATAATGGAAGTAGGGATACCTTTTTCCGATCCTCTAGCAGATGGACCAGTTATTCAAGAAGCAAGTCAAAGAGCTTTAAAAAATGGAACAAACTTAAAAAAGATACTTCAAACTCTAAAAAACATAAAAGATCGAATAAGTATCCCAATAGTATTAATGGGTTATTACAACTCCATATTAAATTATGGAATAGACAAATTTATAAAAGATTCTAAAAAATCAAACGTTTCTGGAGTGATAATACCTGATCTTCCTTTTGATGAGGAAGAAGAGTTTTATAGCAAATTAAAAGAAAACGGAATAGACCCTATACTATTAGTTGCCCCAAATACTTCAGAAGAAAGATTAAAACAGATTTCAAAACATTGTTCTGGATTTCTCTACTGTGTCTCACTAATGGGCGTAACAGGAGATTCAAAAGGGCCCACAGAACATTTAAAAGAATACTCTCAAAACGTAAGAAAGTATGTTGATATACCTATAGCAATAGGATTTGGGATAGATAGCCCAGAAAAAGTTAAAAATCTTATTGACTATTTTGATGGAATAATAGTTGGAAGTGCGTTGATAAAAATAATTGATAATAACAAAAATAACAAAAGCAAAATGCTTCAAGAAGTTGGTAATTTCTCAAAAAGTTTAAAAATTTGGTAAAAAAAGAATAGGGAAAAACCCTATCTTTTGATTTATCTTTAAATACTATTAATATTCGATATGAAAACTCCCGTAATTACTAATAGGGAAGTCGTCCTCCTCAATATCCTCTAACCTACTGAATCCATTGCCTCTAATTAACAATTTTTTCAATTCTCTAACTTTGTCTTCTTCACCTTGTGCAACAACTTCAACAGTACCATCGGGTAAGTTTCTAACGTACCCTTCTAATTTAAACATTAAACCAATGGTTTTAACAAAATGCCTGAATCCTACTCCTTGAACTCTACCTGATAAGATCCATCTTTTACAAACCATAACTTAAAATTAGTTTCTAGATCTTGCCAAAAGTAACATTCTCAACAATTGAGCTATTG
This sequence comes from Petrotoga sp. 9PW.55.5.1, assembly GCF_003265365.1. Taxonomy (NCBI): domain Bacteria; kingdom Thermotogati; phylum Thermotogota; class Thermotogae; order Petrotogales; family Petrotogaceae; genus Petrotoga; species Petrotoga sp. 9PW.55.5.1. Next base: position 50,152 of record NZ_AUPM01000047.1, read on the forward strand.
ACATCAATGCAGCAGCAACATATGTTAAAGCTGCAGCTGATAAAACTTTTCTTGCACCTACTACTTCATCCTTAGACATTCCCATAACAGGAAGCAGCTTCAATGCTCTTTTGCTGGCATTAAATTCAACGGGTAATGTAATAACAGAAAAAAGAACCACAAACAAGAACAAGAAAATACCGGCATTTAACAAAAATGGTGTAGAAAAGATCAAACCAACAAAGAAAATGATCCACGCCATATTAGACCCAAATCCTGCCAAGGGAACAGATAAATTTCTCAACACCAAAGGTTTATAACCCTTAGCATGCTGAATCGCATGACCAGCTTCATGAGCAACCACTCCTAAAGCAGCTATAGAAGAACTGTTATATGTAGCATCTGATAATCTTAATACCTTTTTAGTAGGATCATAGTGATCTGTGAGGTTCCCTCTAACTCTCTCAATATTCACATCATACAGTCCAACTGAATCAAGTAATCTTCTTGCGAACATGTATCCCGGTTCTCCTACTGAAGATTTCACCCTTGAATATTTATTAAATGTTGAACTAACCCTACTTTGAGCCCAAATGGCTAAAATTAACGGCGGTATCAAAAGCAACAATGTAGAATAAAACACTTCCTTTCACCTCCACTATTTAATCTATAAATTTATCAAATAATATCACTAAAAAAATTCTAACATGAATACATTTATTCTATTTTACAGATATGTTTACATTTGAGCTAGTAAATCAAAGAAAAAAAGCTCAATTTTTTGATATGATACCTCCAAAGTAGACACGTAATTAATAAAAATTAAAAAACTACTTTGGAGGTCTATTGGTTTTTATTCCCCTTTTTGAAGGGGTGGCTGTGACGATTATTGTCACAGACGGGGTAGTTGCTTTTGATTTACCTTCACAGAAGCAGAATTAGTTTAAATTCACCTCTGATGAGGTCTATTGGTTTTTATTCCCCTTTTTTCTGTCTACTATCTTGACTTAAGTCCAAATTTGCTAAAAGCAAATTAAAGAGTGACTACCCCGTCTGCAGCATAAAGCGCTGCATCCACCCCTTCGTAGAAGGGGAATTAAAATGACTACCCCGTCTGCAGCATAAAGCGC
>NZ_AUPM01000048.1 GCF_003265365.1 Petrotoga sp. 9PW.55.5.1
CTCTTTTCCTTCCCCTTACCCCCAGCGTTGTATATATTACCATATTTATAGTTTTTTGTCAATACTTTTGTTTTTTATTTAAAAAGGACAGCAAATCTAATTATAATCAGAATAATAAGCTTTTCAATTAATTATCGCTATATTATTTTTACCATAATATTCTATAACATTATTTAAAAACTCGGGATTATATTTTTTTGATAGAACAAATAGTATTCTTCTTTTTATCATTGGTACCTCAACCCATCCATCTGTAAATATTATAATTCCTTCTGGACGAATATTCTCTTCTACGTAATCTATAGCTGGTTGCATATCTGTTGAACCTTTACCTTTTAAAATTAACTCTTTCCAACTTCCTTTATTATAATTCAAAATGTTTTGAACACGATTATCAGCCTCTATTAAAGTAACTTTTCCACCAAGAGTTTTTGCTATACTTTCGATTTCACTGAAAAAAATGTTGAATTCTTCTTCTATAATAGAACCACTGGTGTCTAATATTACTACGATGTTTGGACCCCGTTCAGTCATCCAACCAGGTTGATCTTCGTACCTTCTATTAGGTCTTAAGATTGTTCTATATTTTTCTACTATTATTGAACTTCCAAAAAACCTTCTTAAGAGAGTTTGCCAGTTTAAAAACGGTTTTTTTACTATTATTGAAATAGCCATTTCAATTCCATCTGGAAGATTTGATTTGGCCTTATCATATGCTTTTGTTACAAATTCATTCACAACATCAAAAGCCATTTCTTCTGGTATTTCAGAAGAAAATTCATGTGAATCACCTTGCTTTTCTCTTATTTCAGATATTTCTTCTACGTCAATCATTTTATTCTCTTCTAAGAATTTTATTATATATCGATAATATTCTTCAGCAGTCTTATTTAACTGATCCATGGGTGCTGTAACAAAAAAGAATTCGTTGTCTGGAGCATGACCTTCTGATACCATAACATCTAAAGGTTCAGAAATTGCGTCTAATTCTCTGATATATTGGTTTACAGCTGCATCCATAGCTAAATCCCAGATACCTTTTTCTCTTTTATTCTTAGGCTTTATAAAAATATGCCCGAATATTATATGATAGATTTCATGTTTTAATATACCTTTTGTAATGTTCAATCCCAGATTTTTTAATCTAATTGGGTTATATAATAATCTAAATTTTCCTTGTGGAGTAATCGAAACTTTTACAGTTCGAACAGAATTGGTTGGCACAGAATCAAAATTCATTCTAAGGTATGAAAAAAATAGACTTTCTTTCTCTAACTCTATCCAAGCTTTTTGAAGAATATCTTCCATTTCTAGATCCCTTCTATCCAAGATGAGTCTTCGAGTTTTATAGCAATTTCTTCTAGTAGCTTGTCATAGAAAGCTCTTTTTAAGCCTTTGTTTTTTTCAGCCATTTCATTTAAAAATCTTAATACAGAAAACAAAGCATCTTTAGGTACCAGATTGCTAATCTTTTTTATATTATCTGCAATGGTTTTTTGGTATCCATCCGATAATATTTCCTGCATATCTTCTTCATTTAATGATTCAAAATAATTATTTATTCTGAGTATTAAACTTACTTTTTCTTCATTGGTTAGCTTTCCAATTCTATCTAAATACTTTGCTTCAAGCAGTAATTCTCTTGGATTTGGTAATTCTACCTTGTTTTCAAGATGAGATAGAAAAGCTCTAGATGCCTCTGAACCAACAATAGAAGCTGCTATAATGTACCCATAATCTTTTATATCATTTTCAGATAAATGAGATAATACATTAGCAAGTTTAAACCAGCTCCTTGGACTAGGCCTTAAATCTAACCTCATTGATACTATGTGGTCTGAAGCTAAATACTCTGGATATTCTTGAATAAAGGAAATTATCTCCTTCTTAACTCTTTTTTCATAAGACCAATTTACCCAATCCTCAACATCAGGAGATAATTCAAGATGAAAGAATCTTGACATAAAAGCAGGATCGGTTATTAAATCAACTTGATCGTATTCTTCATCAGGAGGATTTGCAGCTCCCATAATCCATGCACCATCTGGTAGTATATGATTATGTATCCTTCTATCTATCAAAAGTTGCATTATTGCATTCCTTATTGATCGATGAGCCCTGTTTATTTCATCTATCATTATGATCACATTATCATTTTCTGGCCACCAATCAGGTTTTAGGAAAACCGTTCTCTCGGAATCTCTAGAAGGAAGCCCTATTAAATCTCCGGGTTCCATTTGAGAAATTATTAAAATGATTAGTTCTCTTCCTGTTTCTTGAGCAATTTCTCTGGCTATATCTGTTTTTCCAACCCCAAAATGCCCCCATAATAATGGAATTTCTCCTGCTTCCATTATTTTTTTTGAAATATATTTTATAGATGATGGTTTCATTATTCTTCCCCTTTCTTTATTTATTATCTGCAAATTATTTTCTTATTTTGTAATCTTTATCCGTTTTCATAATAAGAGGAAATGACCCTTGATTTTCAACAATGATTTCTCCTACTCCTATAAAACCTCCATTAGATAAAATTTTAAATGATTTGATAATCTCCCGATCCTTCCCTTCATAAATCCTTTGATCTATTAAAATATTATTACTATTGATAACTCTTAAAAAGATATCATAATCTGGCCAACTTTCGACGCTATATCCTATTAAATAAATTTTATTATTGTCTACATATATATCTTCTACCCTAGATAAAGCTCTGATAGATAAAATTTCAAAAAAATCAACTTCTAAACTATTTAAATTTTCAATCTGTTTGTTTATTTTTAGGATAAATCCTTTCCATTCCCTTTCATTTAATGTGGTAGTGTATCCACTAATATATATATTTCCTTCTGAATCACGAGAAATTGAAGTCGGATTTTCGTTAAAGGACGTATAGCCATATTCATCTTGAAATATCAAGATGCCTTCCCTACTGTATTTTAATATTAATAAATCTTTTTGCCTCTCTGGATTTGAGTTGGAAGTTCCTATAGCTATTATATTATTATTGCTTACTATCATATCTATGATTTCTTCGTCTTTTTCTCTGCCATAAGTGTTTTCCCAAATTTTATTCCCTGTACTACCAATTTCCAATAAGTAAGCCTCTTTTTGATTATTGGTTATTATATATCCACCTATTATCCATCCATTTACAGTATTTTTTATTGAGCTAAAACTACCTTGTTCGTTAATTATATTAGACCATCTCATATCCCCGTTTCTAGATGTGTTTAAAATGTAAGGTTTTCCATTTTTTTGACCAACAAAAGTATATGTATTATTAGCAAAAACAAAATCATTTAAATTTAACTGTCCACTTTCAATAAAAATTTCATTCTTTATATAACCGTCTTGAGAGAATATATAAACGTAATACTGAATCTCTTTCTTTGTTAAAACTGCATACTCATTTTCAGAAATTTTTATTATTTTTTCGAAAGACGTTCCATTTTCATCAATTTTCCTATAAAAAGAATCTCCACTGGCTATAAAAATCTCTTCTTCATTTGAAAGATATTCAATTAAAGTTATTCCTTTGCTATCAAAACTTGTTGATATATATTCTATAGTATCATTAGATCTTAAATCAGAATTACCAATAAAAATGTTAAAAAAGAAAAAGAAAAAACATAAACCAGCAATTGAATAAAAGAGTATTTTATTTATCAGCTTTTTTCACCACTTTTCAAATTATAAAGGTATTTAATTTCCTTTATATTATTCTTTTATTTTTTGTATTTTATATTATAGGAATTCGGGTTTTGCCAATTAAAATTAACCTCAATTTGTACTTTTAATTCTTTTTCTAGCTCATTAATTACTGAGGTTGTTAAATAACCAGACAAATTATGATAGACATTTAATTCCAAATTTTTCACTTTTTCTTTCTTAATTTCCTTAATCAAAGATTGTATTTCTTTTACTAATCTACCATAGATCAAGGAAGGGGCTATGATTTTCCCAGTTCCGTGACACACTGGACATCTCGAAAACACATTAGTATCTAAAGGCTGAGTAGTTCTTTTTCTTATTAATTCTAATAATCCCATGTTTGTAAACCCTAGTACTTTTACACGTGATTTGTCTTTCTTTGATTCTTCTCTTATAACATCGATCACTTCTTTCCTATGAGAAGAATCTTTCATGTCGATAAAATCCACAACAATCATCCCACCAATATTCCGCAACTTTAATTGTCTAACAATCTCTTTGGCAGCTTCAATGTTTGTTATATAAGACGTTTCTTCTACGTTTTTTCCTTCTAAATTACCAGCTGAATCAACATCTATAGCAGTAAGAGCTTCAGTACTATCTATGGTGATAGTTCCACCACCGTTAAGCTCAATTTTTTTATCAAAAATTTCATTTAATTGATCATATATTCGATAAATTTTAAAAATATCTCCTTTTTCAAACTCTATTCTGGGATTTAAATCAAAATCTTTAAGACTCTTTTTTAATTTTTTGAAACTTTTTTTGTCATCAGTAATTACCTTCTTTGTTTGAGAATCAAGTCTTTCTCTCAAAATATAACCTAAAAAATCTGACTCTTGATATACTATATTTGGTGCTTTTAAGTTTCCCATTTTTTCTTTTATTTGATTATACTTCTCTCTCAACTCTTGCAACTCTTTTAAAGCTTCTTGTTCTTCTATACCATAAGAATTTGTTCTGAAGATTAAACTTTCATTTTCATTTAAAATCTTTTTAGCTAAATTCCTTAATCTTTGCCTTTCCTTTTCTTGTGTTATTCGCCTAGAAATCCCTAAATTATCGCTTGAATTAGGTATATAAACTAAATATTTACCGGGAATGCTTACATTCATTGACAATTGCGGGCCTTTCCTAATCCCGCCATCTTTTTTTACTTGAACTAAAATTTTATCTCCCTTTTTGTAATTATTAGGGTCCCCAGAAGCATCTTTGTATCTTAAAAATCCATTCTTACCTAACCCAATATTAACGAAGAAAGCTTCCAAACTGGGAACTTTATTCTCTATTATTCCTACAAATACTTTACCAATATTCCTATCCGTTTCAAAATCCTCGAAAAAAACTTCACTTAATCTTGAATTTTCTAATATAGCTATTCTAATTTCTTCTAAAGCCTTACTAACTAACATGATTTTTTCTTCGTCCATTACTTGATTTCCTACCTTTGTTCTCATTTTGAAAATTTTCTATTATATTTATTCATCGCCTCGTCTATTTTGTTGTCTAAAATATAGTCAATAACTTCAGAGACCTTGTTTAAGACGATATCTAAAATTTGCAGTTCTTGATCTGTAAAAGGAGATAACACATAATTAGCCAAATCCCCAGAACCATGAACATATCCTTCGTTAATTCCAATTCTTATTCTAGGAAATTCCGTACTTTTTAATATGTTTATAATTGATTTCAAACCATTATGACCTCCGTCAGATCCGTTCTTTCTTATTCGAATTTCACCTAAGTTCAACCATATATCATCGTAAATCACTAAAAGATTCTCTTCTATTTTACCAAATTTTTTGAAAATATAAGGCAAAACTTCTCCACTTGCATTCATATAAGTCATGGGTTTTACAAATATATTATTGTTAATTTCATACCCTTCGAAATTTTTTCCGGATATTTTTTTAATATTTTGAGTATCTTTTTTGATTCCTTCATATCTGTCCAAAGCCAAAAAGCCCACGTTATGTCTTGTGAAAACATAACGCGGGCCAGGATTGCCTAAACCTATTACCAGATTTCTCACCTGTTATTCTTCCTTCATGTTTTCTTGTGTTCTTTCTTCTATCACTTCTGGTTCTGCAAGCTCTTCTCTCTCTTCTAGAGCTTCCTCAACTTCCTCAATAGATTTGGGTTCAAGTACACTCACAAGCACTTCTTCTTCTTGGAGTAACACTTCCGCACTTGGTGGAAGAAGATTTTTGATATCAGAAGTCGTTAATGATTCATCGATTTTTAACTCAGAAATATCAATTTTTATTGAATCAACAACCTCAGAAGGTAAGATGTTTACAGGTATTTCATGAACATATATATTCATGTTTCCACCCTGTGTAACTCCAACTGGTTCCCCTTCGTATTCAATAGGAATTCTAAGATGCATCTTTCTTCCTTCTTGCGGAACATAGAAATCAACATGTATAGGACGATCAGAAACTTTGTGCCTTTGTACTGTTCTTACAAAACATGTAACTTTTTTCCCTTCTTGATTTTCTTCTTTAAGGTTCAACTCAATTAAAGTAGTCTCTGATACCTTTTCCAGCATACTTTCCAATTCTTTAAAAGGAATGTTTAAATGTATATTCTCTTTTAAAGCGGGACCATAAACTTCAGCTGGAACTAGCTTCTCACTTCTGTATTTATTTGCCTTAACTTTTGGATCTCTACTTTTCACATCCAATTTAAAAACTGTTGCCATATAATGACCTCCCAAAATATAATCTAAAAATTTGTATTTTATTGAATGAAAGTTATCTAAATAGTATACTTACAGATAAATTCTTTCTTATTCTTACAATTGCTTCACCTAAAAGGGTGGAAGAAGAAAGCAAAACAAATTTGTCAGGCAATTCATTATGATATATTGTATCTGTAACAATTATTTTATCAATATTTGAATTTTGTAAATTAGTTACGGCACCATTAGAAAATATACCGTGTGTGGCTGCAGCTATGATATTTTCAGCGCCTTTTTGACGTAAAACGTCGGCAGCTGCAGAAAGTGAGCCTCCGGTGTCTATAATATCATCAAAGATTATACAGTTTTCACCTTCTACGTCACCTATTACATTGATTACTTGGGCGACATTATCTTTTGGCCTTCTTTTATCAAGAATTGCCAATGAACAACCTATTTTTTCCGCGAATTTTCTGGCCCTTTTTACCCCGCCTACATCAGGAGAAACTACTACTGTATCTTTTGGAGATAATTTCATTTCCTCAATAAAGAACTTGGAGAATATAGGAAAACTCCATAAGTTATCCACGGGTATATCAAAAAAACCCTGTATTTGCTCAGCGTGGAGATCAATTGTTACAACTCTTGTTGCACCTGCTGTAGTTATAAGATTAGCTACTAATTTAGCTGTTATAGGATCCCTACCCCTGGCCTTTCTATCTTGCCTAGCATATCCAAAATAAGGTATTATTACAGATATAGAAGCTGCCGAAGCTCTTCTGAGAGCATCTATCATAATTAGCATTTCCATAAAATTTTTATTTACTGGGGGAGCAATTGATTGAATTATGTAAACATCGAATCCTCTTACAGTTTCATTTATTTTGACATTTACTTCACCATCAGAAAAAGTAGAAACCTCACAATCTCCCAACCTTGTTCCCATGTATTCAACTATTTTTTTTGCTAACGGAATATTTGAGTTACCAGCAAATACCTTAAATTGATTCTCTTTAATGGGCATCCTTATTCTCCCTTCTTAATATTTTGAACCTTTTGAATAGATTTTTCTAATAACCAGCCTTCTTTATTTACTTGATGAGCTCTTCCTAATGCTAGTGAGTTTTCAGGCACGTCCTTAGTAATTACAGAACCAGCACCGATCAATGAATTTTTCCCTATTTTTATTGGCGCTACTAATGATGTGTTGCTACCTATAAATGATTTGTCATCTATATATGTTTTATTCTTTTTTTCCCCATCAAAATTACAAGTTATAGTCCCTGCCCCAATATTTACTTCTTCCCCAACATAAGTATCTCCTAAGTAAGTCAAATGCTGAGCTTTGCTGTTTTTTGAAACGTGCGTTTTTTTTGTTTCTACGAAATTCCCTATTTTTACCCCTTCTTCTATTATAGTACCTTCCCTTAATCGTGAAAAAGGGCCTATTGAAACGTTACTCTTTATTTCACTTAATTCACATTCTGAGCGTATTATCTTTACATCATTTTCAATTACACATTTTTTTATTCTCGTCATCGGACCTATTTCACAATTTTGTCCTATTCTACTATTCCCAAATATATATGTTTGTGGATGTATGATAGTATCGATACCGATCTCTACATCAGGAGATATGTAAGTTGTGTCAGGATCAATTATCGTAACTCCATTCAACATATGATTTGTCAAAATTTCTTTTCTTATTTTCTTTTCTAGATTTGCTAGTTGAACTCTATCATTAACTCCGGCAACTTCAATTTCTCTATCAGTTTTAACTATTTTTACTTTTTTGAAATAACGGAAAACATCTGTAAGATAATATTCGCCTTGAGCATTCTGAGGAGTAATATTCTTTAAAGCTCTTTTTAACTTTTCGCCTTTGTAAATAGCTATCCCCGTATAAACTTCTTTTATTTCTTTTTCTTCCGCCTTTGTATCCTTTTCTTCTACTATTTTTATAAACTCATTCCCCTTTTTAATTATCCTTCCGTATCCAGTGGGATCTTCTAACTCGATAGTTAGAATCGTAGCTTCATTATCATTTTCTTGATGGACTTTTATTAGTGAATCTAAGGTCGATTTTGATAAAAAAGGCACATCACCATAAAGTATAAGAATATCTTCATTATTATCTATAAATTGCTCAGCAGACATAACAGCATGCCCAGTCCCTAACCTTTCTTTCTGCTCAAAAATTTTTATATCATCATCTAAAAGTTTCTTTACTTGTTCAATCCCATTTCCGAGAACTACTCCTATATCTTTTGAAAGTTGTTTTGCAACATCAATGACCCAATTTATCATGGGTTTATCTAATATTTTATGAGCAACTTTTGGCATTTTTGATTTCATTCTTTTTCCTTGTCCTGCAGCAAGTATTAATATTTTAATTTTTACCCCCTCCTTCCTTTGTGAATTTCATATTTATGCTAATTACTTTTGCACTATAACCTTGAAAGACACTTTTTAATAATCTCTTCTGTGCTCATATCTGAGGTGTTCAACTCTTCTAAAACCTTCAAAATTTCATATTTTTGAAAGCCTAAAGATTCTAAGGCTTCTATGGCTTCTTTAGAATTCTTGTTCTTTTTATGGTGAATATTATCGATATTGGAATATTTACTCAGTGATTCCTGCAGCTCAGATACCAATCTTTCAGCGGTTTTTTTCCCAATTCCAGGAAGCTTTTCTAATTCTTCCTTGTCTTGTGAATTAATGAGAGCAATAAACTCTCGAGCATCAATTTTTCTTAAGATTTTTGATGCCATTCTTGGACCAATTTTTGATACTTTTTTTAACATCTCAAATACCTCTCTCTCTATATTGTCTTTAAAAATATAGAGAGAACTACTCCAATCATTTAATTCCAAAAAGGCATAGAAATCGTATTGATCCCCAATTTTAAAATCTTTTAAGATATTAAAAGAAGGATAAGCCTCTAAGGTAAAATCTCCTACCTTTAACAGCACAATTTCACTTTCAACATCTTCTAAAATAGCTTTAATCTTCCTAACCATGTATAATTCTCCTAATTATTAGAAGGTTTTAAATTACCAAATCTTTGTTAAATAGTGATTCCTTGATTTTCCCAACAAGATACAAAGAGCCTGTTACAAAATAAATGTCACTTTTCTCTAACAATAATTTATTAAAACCTTCTATAGGATCTGATATAAACTCCAAGTCTGCTAAGTGTTTTTTGAATTCTTCGAATATCAATTCAGGATGTTTCCCTCTTTCTGTAGGCACAGTTGTGATAATAATTTTATCGAATATAGAAGAAAATATTTTTGCCATATTTATATAATCTTTGTCTTCTAATATGCCAATTAAGGCTATTTTTCTTTGTTCTGGAAAATAAATTCCTACACTGCTTTTCAATTGTTCAGTTGCAGAAAAATTATGTGCTCCATCAAAAACTATCTTTTTCCCGTTAATCTCACTATAATCAAATCTTCCCTCCCAATAAAATTCCTTTAAAGCCTTTCTTGTTGAATCTATTGAAAGATTTACGTTAAATTTTGATTGATAAGCCTCGATAGTTGCCAAAGTTGTTGCAATATTACCCATTTGAAAAGAACCATTTGCTTTAAAAACTAAATCCTTTATTCCAACATTAACGCCATTATAATCCATCGTGTTTTGGTTAATTTCAAATCTATGATTTGAAGAATAATAATCTTTTCCTTCTTCAAATATCTTTTTTACCCCAACTTCCTTAGCTCTTTCTAGTATGACTTTTTTGGGTTTTTCTTCAATATTCCCTAAAACTAAATAATTATCTTTTTTTATTATACCAGCTTTTTCATAAGCTATTTTTTCCAAAGAATCACCCAAAGTTTTGACATGATCTTTTGATATAGATGTGATTACTGCAATATCAGAATCGATAACATTTGTGGCGTCCAATCTCCCGCCTAAACCCACTTCCACTATAGCTATATCAACTTTTTGTTTTTCGAAATATTTTAATGCCATTGCTGTTGTTATTTCAAAAAACGAAGGAGCATAATCTTCTCCTTTAATATCCATTTCTTTTATTTCATGTTCCATTTCTAAAAAAGTTTGAATAAAATCCTCGTCACTTATGTTCTCTCCATTTATTTTAATTCTTTCATTTATAGATACTAGGTGAGGAGAAGTAAAGGTACCTACTTTCATACCTTGATAACGAAAAATATATGACAATGCGTTTGTAACGCTGCCTTTGCCGTTAGTTCCCGTTACATGAATAGTTTTGTAATTTTTCTGAGGATTACCAATTCTTTTTGTAAGCTCCACTATTCTTTCTAAACCCAATTTTACTTTAAAATTAGCAGATCCTCTTTGATAAATATATTCAAGCAATTTATTGAATTCCATTTAACTAATCTCCCTTAAAAGTTCTTCTAATTTTCTGTGCTTTTCTTTATTCTCATCCAAACTTTCTCTAGCTTTTTCAACTACTTCAGGATCAGCCTTTTCAACAAAATTTTTATTAGACAATTTCTTTTGAAACTTTTCTATATCCTTTTCTAATTTTTCTATATTCTTTTTAAGCCTTTCTCTTTCAGTTTGTATATCTATATACTCACCTAGGGGAATATATACTTCATAATTTTCATCTACAAACGCCGTTGCAGAACTTGATGGTTTTTCTTGAGTTTTTTCTATCTTCTCTATAAAAGCTAAATGTTGAATTATATCTTTGTTTTTTTCGATAAAGTTACTTTCATTATTTATTATTTTATAATTCATTTCAACCTTTTTTATCTGTGGAATTTCCATTTCCGCCTTTACATTTCTAACTCCTTTAACTAATTCCATAATTTTTGAAAACTCATATTCATCCTCAAGAAAAATCAAATTTTCATTAGCTTCTGGCCATTTCGCTGTTATTAATAACTTTGAATCCTTTTGTATAGGTAATTTCTGCCATAACTCCTCTGTTATGTAAGGCATAAATGGATGAAGTAAACGTAGGGATTTATCAAAAACCTCTAGGATTACATTTTGAACTATAAGTTTTTCTTCTTCCTCAGAACTTAACCTCTTTTTTGAAGCTTCTATATACCAATCACATAATTCATTCCAAAAATAATCATATAATTTTCGAGCTGCTTGATCAAAATTATAATTATCAATATCCTTGGATACCTCTTTGATTATCGAATTCACTCTTGTTAATATCCATTTATCTTCAATCTGCAATTCTTTTTCTTCTAAATTAACTTTTTTAAAATCATCCATATTTAGTAAAACAAATCTGGTCGCATTCCAGATTTTATTAGCAAATTTCCTATAAGAATCAAAAAATCTTATATCTAATTTAATATCTCTACCTTGAGCAGCCAAAATAGATAAAGTGAATCTTACTGGGTCCGTTCCATATTCACTGATAACTTCCATTGGATCTACACCATTACCTAACGATTTAGACATTTTCCTTCCGAATTTATCCCTTACTAACTGATGTAAATAAACATCTTTAAAAGGTTTTTCTCCCATAAACTTTTCACCCATCATAATCATCCTGGCTACCCAAAAAAAGATAATATCAAATCCAGTTATTAATAAATCAGTTGGATAATACTTTTTTAACTCTTCACTTTCTTCAGGCCAACCAAAAACAGAAAATGGCCAAAGTGAAGATGAGAACCAAGTATCTAAAACATCTTCATCTTGTTTTATATTCGTCGAACCACATTTTTCACACTTCTCAATATCTTCAACTGATACATTTACATATCCACAATCTTGACAATACCATACGGGAATTCTATGTCCCCACCATAATTGCCTTGAGATACACCAATCTCTAATCTCGTGCATCCAGTTTAGATAAACCTTCTCCCATCTTTCGGGATAAAATTTTACATCTTCTTTTTCAACAACCTCGATAGCCTTTTCGGCCAATGGTTTCATTTTTACAAACCATTGATCCAAAAGCAAAGGTTCTACAACTGTATCACACCTATAACAATGTCCAACAGAATGGGTATAATTTTCTTCTTTTTCTAAGAATCCTTGTTCTTGTAAATCTTCAACAATTTTTTGTCTTGCAATATATCGATCCAAACCTTCGTACTTTCCACCGTTTTCATTTATGGTTGCCTTTTCATCTATAACTTGTATTCTGTCTAAGTTATGTCTTTGCCCTATCTGATAATCATTAGGATCATGGGCAGGCGTTATTTTTACCACACCCGTTCCAAAATTAGGATCAACATATGGATCTGCTATAATTTTTAACCTTCTTCCAACAAGAGGTAAAAAAGCAACTTTTCCAACTATTCCTTTATATCTTTCATCAGACGGGTGAACAGCAAGCGCTGTATCTCCCAACATTGTTTCCGGTCTAGTTGTAGCTACTACTACATAATCGTTACTTTCTTCAAGAAAATACTTAATATACCAAAGTTTTCCATCTTCTTCTATATGTTCAACTTCATCATCTGCAAGTACTGTTCCACAAGAAGGGCACCAATTAACTATATACTTTCCTTTGTATATTAAACCTTCGTTGTATAAGGAAACAAATACTTGTCTTACTGCCTTGTTTAAACCCTCATCTAATGTAAATCGTTCTCTACTCCAATCAACAGAAGCTGCTAAAGCTCGAATTTGCCCCCTTATATGGTCTCGATATTTTTTAGCCCATTCCCAAGTTATATTAACAAAATCTTCTCTTGAATAATCTTCTCGCCTTTTGCCCTTTTCACTTAACAAATATTTTTCAACCACATGTTGTGTGGCAATCCCAGCATGGTCTTCTCCAGGAATCCACACAGTTTCCTTCCCTTTCATTCTGTTATATCTAACGGCAATGTCTTGAAGCACTATGTTTAAAGCATGACCTATATGTATTTTTCCCGTAATGTTTGGAGGTGGAATAACAATACTAAACTTCCCATTCCCTTCCTTAGGTTCAAAAGAATGACTGTCTTCCCAAACCTTATACCATTTGTTTTCAAGCTCATGAGGTATGTATCTTTTTCCTATATCCATTAAGGGAACCTCCTAAAATTTTTTAACGATTTTTATATTAATTTATTTTATTGTTCATCTTGCTTATCCTTTTCTATGATATCAGATGGTAACTCTTTTTTTGGTAACTCTTTTTTTGGTAACTCTTTTTTTGTTTCTTTCTTTTTATTTCTTCTAAATAAAGCAATTGGTATGTTGATTTCTCTTCTTCTAAATAACGCGGCTTCCGAAGAAAATATCCCTTTGTATCTAATAGGCTTTTCAATGGCTTTTACCTCTGATAGTATTGTGACTGCAACAATTCTAAGGGTAAATCCTATTATAAAAATCAACTGTATTCCATGATAACTATCTCCTAAAAAGGTAATTTCAATATCTCTGAGATGGTTAGCAAGAAATCCACCAGAAATAGAAGCGATTATAGCCGCTATCCCAGATACTAAAGAATTAGCAGCGATGTAGTTGTCTGAAGGCTCTTTAGATATTTCCAAAAGCAAATTAAAAATAGCTAAGTTAATCGCTGACCAAGCGAAAGCAGCAAAAATAGAATTTAAAAAAAGAATGCTTCTATAATTAGTTGAATTCATTAAAAAATACATCAAAGGGCTAAATGTTGAAATAAAAATTCCGAGGCTTAAAACATTTTTACTCCCAAACTTATCAGCAAGCACCCCATAAAATAAATATAAAATCATAGAAATAACACTTGTTAAAATCGCCATATTTCCAAGAAATTGATAATTAATATTTAGAATAGCTACTTCATAATAAGAAAAATAAGGTCTTGAAAACTCTATTGCAAAGCTCCATACAAAAATAAAAATAAGAAAATCCCTAAAATTTCTCTCTTTAAAAGGTTGGAAAATATTTATATTATTAGATGATTCTCTCACATCTCCCTCGGGAAAATCATGTTTCAATAATAGAAAAGCTGAAAGTATCGAAAAAACTGCCATTAAACTTGTTACCCATAATAATCCGACCTTAAAATTTGGAAATTCCAGAAACATCGAATATAGATACAGCATTATTATACCAGTAAATGAAGAAAAGATATTACGAAAGGCAAAATATTTTCCCCTTTTTTCAAAAGGTACTACTTTTTTTATAAGTACTGTCCACGTGTTCCCCACAAAAGTCCCAAATAAAGAAAATAATAAAATTATTGATAATATTATATATGGGGATTTAACATCAAAAAAAATGAAAATTGGCAAAAGTATAAACAATGATCTTGAAATAAATGCATTTATTATTAAGCTTCTTTTTTTTGAACCTATTATTCTATTTATACGTGAAGAAAAAATCTGGAACATCTGTGCTATAATAGGAAAAGAAGTCATTATTGAAATAAATAAAGGAGAGGCATTAAAATATATTGCGATCGTGGTAAAAATAAAACCTTGTGTGGCTATAAAGAAAGCGTTATATGTTCCCCCTTCTAGAACAGATAAGCTCATTGTTTTTGAGGAGTTTGCCATTATTATTCATTCTCCTTATTTTTGTTTTTTTAAAAGCCTTTTCGAATGTATATTATAATTCTGAAATGAAAAATAAAGTTTACTTTATAATTTAATAATTGTTATTTTTTATTTTTTCAAATTTTCTTCTATTCTTTCCATGTTTGAAAAGAGGTGAGAAAGTGACAGATAAAAAACACCCTTATGTTATTTGGGCAGAAAAAGTTATTAAAGCATATGTTGAAGAGAAAAAAATCATTGATTTTGATAAAACACTTACAAGGGAATTATTTGAGATAAAAAGAGGTTGTTTCGTTAGTCTTCACAAGAAAAATGGCGAATTAAGAGGATGCATCGGGACTATAACCCCTGTTTATGATAACTTGATCGAAGAAATTAGAGAAAATGCCATTGCAGCTGCTACTCAGGATCCAAGATTTCCTCCTGTTACTCCTAAAGAATTAAGCGATTTGGTTATTTCTGTTGATATTTTATCCGAACTAGAAAAAGTCAAAGATGTTGCTGAACTCAATCCTAAAATATTTGGAGTAGTTGTTAAAAGTGGTTATAAAAGGGGAGTGCTTCTTCCTGACATAGAAGGAGTTAAAACTATTGAAGAACAATTGAATATAGCAAAAATGAAGGCTGGTATTTATGAAGATGAACCCTTGGAAATCTTCAAATTTACTGTTAACAGATTTTATTAAATTTTGAAGGTGAAAAAATTGAAAATCAATTCCTTGTTTTACGAGGATTTTAAAGATGACATTTTGAAATGCTCACTGTGCCCGCATAAATGTATATTATATCCAGGGAAAGTGGGAATATGTGGAGTAAGACAAAATATAAAAGGCGAAATGTATTCTTTGAATTATATGGATACTACAAGTATAGCTTTAGATCCCATTGAGAAAAAACCACTTTATCATTTCCATCCAGGTGAAAGTATTTTATCTTTAGGAACATGGGGCTGCAATTTAAAATGTCCTTCCTGTCAAAATTTTGAAATAGCTCATCTTAAACCCGCTTATATGAAAAGGCTAAATACTAATGCTATTCCTGCTCTGATGAAAAATTATAATGTTCAAGGTGTCGCATATACTTATTCAGAACCTATTGTTTGGTATGAATTTGTTTTAGACGCCTCCAGAGAAGTAAAATATGCAGATCCTAATAATTATAATGTTTTAGTCACAAACGGATTTATAAATGAAAAGCCCTTAAAACTTATGCTTCAATATATAGATGCCATGAACATAGATTTGAAAGTGTTCAATGATAAAAAATATAAAACTATCCTAAAAGGTGCTCTTCAACCCGTAAAATATACTATAAAAATAGCTCACGAAGAAGGGGTTCATGTAGAAGTAACTACTCTAATTGTGCCAACTGTTAATGATGATCTAAATGAACTAGAAAGAGAATTTGAATGGTTATCGAGTATATCAAAAGATATTCCTATCCATCTTACTAGATATTACCCTGCTTATAATTTTGATGAACCAGCAACAGATATTAACTTTTTAGAAAAAGTTTATTCTCTTGGCAAAAAGTACCTGAATTATGTTTATCTTGGTAATATTCCATCTTCAAACTATGAAAACACTTATTGCCCTGATTGTGGTGTCCTCCTTATTAAAAGAAATGGATACAATATAAAAATAGAGAATTTAAACGAAAACGGAGAGTGTATAAATTGCGGAAGAAAAATCGTAATAATGTAAGACTATACATTTATTTAATTGCCCTTGGAGTTGGAATTGTTTTACTTTCTTTGTTAATATTTTCTAAACCTACCCCTGTTTATGAAGAAAAAGAATTTCCAGTATTAGGTACTATAGTAAGAGTTAAAGTGGCTGGAGATAAGGTTTCTACTAATGTTCTTCTTAATGTAGCAGAGCGAGAATTATACAGGATACACAACAAATTTAGTCCTAATGTTGAAGGAAGTGTAGTAAAGAAACTAAACGAAGAAAGATCTATTATATTTGATGAAGAAACTTTGTTTTTATTTCAAGCATCCATTAACTATTCAATTATCACTGGAGGTGCTTTTGATCCGACTATTCGCCCACTTCTTGAGTTATGGGGATTCGATGATGTAAACTCAAAGAAAAGAGTTCCTTCACAGGAAGAAATTAATGAAAAATTAAAAATGGTTGATTATAGGTTTATAAATATAGATGAAGATAAAAAAGAAATATCTCTATTAAAAGATGGAGTCAAAGTTGATTTGGGGGGAATAGCTAAAGGATATGCAATTGATTTAGTAATTCAAAAAATAAAAGAGATTGATCCAAATGCAACTGGATTTGTTGATGCAGGAGGAGATATAGGAATAATTGGTCCAAAATTTGGTGAATTAGCTTGGGTTATAGGTATTCGAGATCCATTTTCAAATGATTCTCTTAAGCCTATCGATACGATATATTTAACAAATGGTGCTGTTGTAACATCTGGTGATTATGAGAGATTTTTTATACAAGATGGGAAAAAATATCATCATATCTTGGATCCAGAAGATGGATATCCTGCTGACAATGCATCAAGTGTCACTGTTATAGCGGAAAAGGCTATGATAGCTGATGCTTTTTCAACTGCCCTTTTCGTTTTAGGTTACGATAATCCTGCTTTAGAATATTTCACAAATTTTGGAGTTCAAGCTATGCTAATATCTCCTACTGGTGAAAGCACTGAGACTTCAGGTTTTGATTATTTCCGGGAGAAATTAAAATAATGAAATTAACAAAAAAAGGAGATCTTTTTGTTCTTCTATTAATAGTTTTTGTAATACTAGTTTTTATGGTTTTTATGAATTTTCCCCAAAAAAACAACTTACAAGGTGCAAACGTATTTTTAAAAGGGGAGAACATCTTAACAATCAAAGAAGAAGGAGTTTACAGTATAAGAAATGAAGAGGGAGATTTTTTAATGAATGTAGAATATTTTGATAACAAAATAAGGGTGACTGATTCCACCTGCCCGCTCCACGTTTGCGAAAATACTGGTTGGGTTGATAATCCTAACCAACCCATCATATGTATTCCAAATGAAATTGTGGTAAAACCTGTTGGAACAAGCAAAAATTCAGGGATAGATATATACACATGGTAAAAAAAGTTAAGAGCATTTCGTATATTTCTATTCTAACAGCTTTGGCAACCGGTATTTATTATGTTGAAGCTTTTCTTCCAATGCCTATACCTGTTCCAGGAGCAAGGTGGGGTTTTTCTAATTTCCCTTTAATATTATCAGTAGTAAGTGGAGTTGGCTTAAGAAATACACTATATATTGCTTTATTAAAAACAATACTTGGTTCACTCTTAAGCGGAAGATTTTTATCTCCTATGTTTTGGATGGGATTAGGTGGAGCGATTTCAAGCGCTATTACAATGTTTCTTGCTTTTAAATCAACTGATAAATTTGGAATATTAGGAATAAGTGAGATTGGAGCTTTTTTTAGCAATTTTATTCAATTGATAATTGCAGCTCTTTTGATAGTGAAATCATGGAACATTTTTTGGTATTTCCCTTATATGCTTTTTTTTGGAATTATAACCGCCTTTATAAACGCTACAATTACAAATTATATATTGAGGAGTGTGAAACTTGATAAACTCAAATATTAAAATCATATTAGGTTCGTCTTCTCCTAGAAGACAAGAACTATTAAAACTTATTACAGAAAATTTTTCAGTGAGAAAATCTAATACAAAAGAATCATTTGAATCAAAAGAACCTTCAGAAATAGTTCGAGAAATTTCTCTAAAAAAAGTAAAAGATATCGATATCTATCCTAACGAGCTTCTTATAACAGCCGACACTATTGTTACTTTAAATGGGAAAATATTTGGCAAACCTAAAGATTTTGAAGATGGTTTAAATATGTTAAAAACATTATCAAACAAAACTCATAATGTGTATACCGGAATAACGTTAAGAACAAACGAAAAAATTAAAAATTTTTATGATCTTTCTAAAGTTACTTTCTACCCTTTAGATGATCAAATCATCAAATTCTATTTAGAAAAATATCAACCTTTTGATAAAGCTGGAGGATACGCTATCCAGGATTTTGCAGCGGTTTTTGTTAAAAAAATCGAAGGAGATTACTACAATATTATGGGACTTCCTGTCGCAAAACTTTATTGGGAATTAGAAGAAATGATTCATAATCTTTAAAAAATAAGAGCGTTCATCTATGATATGATACCTCCATATTCCCCTTTTTGAAGGGGAATAGAACTGACTACCCCGTCTGCAGCATAAAACGCTGCATCCACCCCTTC
>NZ_AUPM01000049.1 GCF_003265365.1 Petrotoga sp. 9PW.55.5.1
ATGACTACCCCGTCTGCAGCATAAAACGCTGCATCCACCCCTTCGAGGAAGGGGAATTGAAGTCACTACCCTGTCTGCTGTAAATGGTAAAATAAAAATTTGGTATAATAGAGGCGAGAGATGGGGGAAGATAACTTATACAAAGTTAGTAAAATACTTTCTAATTTAATTGAAAAAATTCAAAGACATAATATATTTGATGACAATTTTCCTTCTTTAAGAAAAACTATTGAAAATTTTGATGTAAAAGAAATTTTTCATAAGATGTTGGATTTTTATGAAATAATAAATGATTCTGATATAAATAATATTATTGAAGATTTTGATAGTAGCGAAATGAATGTCAGTTATAGGTTAAAATCTTTAGAGTCACTTAAAATTAAATGGGATAAAAACAAAGGAGAGTCAAAACAATTGAGAGAAGTTTGTAATGATTCTTTGGCTTTTAGAATAATTGTAGATATTGAAAAAGAAAGAGTTTTAGATATAATTAAAAAAGTTTATAAATATAAAAAAGGTTTTGAAATTGTTGATTTTTATCAAGATCATAAATCGAAAGATGATGGTTATAGAGGTATTCATTTATATTTTAGACTTAATCCAAAATCATTTCCTGTAGAAATTCAGTTTTGGAATAGAAAAGATGCTATTTTAAATTATTATACTCATGAAATTATATATAAAAGCGATAATAAAGAGGACTATGATGAATATTCCTATAAACTAAGAAAATGGTTAGATAAATTACCAGATGCGCCGAAAAATATAGATAAAGAATTTATTGATTTTTGGTATGAAATGTTTTTAGAAGTAGATAACAGAGGTGATTAGTATGAGTTATTTGTATGCCAGAAGAGTTGGAAAAAAGGGAACTTGGTTAATAAAAATGGATATGAAAAAAGCTTTGAAAATAATAAAAGAAAATGATGAAATGAGAGATTATTTAGGAGTTATTGGGGGGAAAAATATAAATAGTCTTAAAAGAACTTATGGAGAATATGCTCCGTTTAAAGAAGTGGATTCATTAGAGGAAATTAAAAAAGAAATGCGTATATAGTTGGAATATTAAATTTTTTAGAAGATAAAGAGTAACGAGGTAAAAATCAAAGATTCTTCGACAAGTTCAGAATGACAAAAATAAATATATTTTCTATATGGAGATATCAACTTAGGTTGGTATCTTTTTGTTTGGTTCTAAAATATTGGAGAAAGTTAATTTTAACATTAATTTATTCTGTTTATAAGGAACTTATCGTATAATAGTTTTAAAATAATAGAATAGATTAATTTAATTATTAACTTATTCTAAAATAAAGGAACTGATTTTATTATGAAGTATTATGAAGATTTTTTAGATTTGGAAGTTTTTGATTTAGAAGAAGCTGCTCAAGTGGTTGGAAATAAAAATAATGCAAAAGTTTTGTTAAATTCTTATTTGAAAAAAGGTCTTGTGAAGAGGGTTAGAAGAGACCTTTATTGTTTTGTAGGGTTTAATAGTGATTTTAGTTGTAATAGATATTTAATTGGAAGCAAAATCAATAATACTTCTTATATAGGGTATCATAGCGCTTTTGAATTGCATGGGTTATCTCACCAAGTAAGTAATGTTGTTTATGTTTTTTCTGATATTTATTTTAAGGATTTTGAGTTTGAAGGAATTTATTATAAATATTCTGGAAAAGGTATTAGAAATGGAATTTCTAGATATAAAATGAATAAAGCTATTGAATATACTAATTTAGAAAGGTCTATTGTTGATTGTATTGATAGACCTGTTTTTTGTGGAGGAGAAAATGAGATAGATGAAATTTTAAAAATCTCTCCTATTTTGAATGAAAAATTTTTAATTGAGTATTTAGAAGCTTATAATAAAAAGTTTCTTTATCAGAAAGTAGGTTTTTTTATAGAAAGGCATCAAGAAAATCTCAATATTTCGAATTTATTTTTAAAAAAGATAGAAAAAAGGATGGGAAAAACAAATAAATATTTGTGTGAAGAGGCTAAAAATGGAAATGGGTTTTTGGTAAAAAGATGGAATTTAATTGTACCTTATTATCTTAATAAAAAGGATGATTTTTTTGTTTAATTATGATTATAAATACTATTCACAATTATCTAATAAATCAGGATTTCATAAAGATTTAATTGAAAAAGTGCATAGGTTGATTAAAATATTGTCTTTTATTAATAATAATGCATTTTTAAGGGATCGGTTAGCTTTAAAAGGGGGAACAGCTTTTAATTTAATGGTTTTTGAATTACAAAGGTTATCTGTTGATATTGATTTAGATTATCATTCTTATTCGGATAAAGAAATAGTTATGGAAGAAAGAAACATAGTTAAAAATATTTTGTTTTCGTATTTAGATAGAGAAGGATATAAAATTTCGGGAAAATCAAAACAACATTATTCATTGGAATCTATTGTTGCTAGTTATGAAAATAATTCTGGAAATAAAGATAATTTGAAAATTGAGATTAACTATTCTTTAAGGCATCATATTTACCCTATAACAAGAAGTATTATTGATTTGAAACTATTTGATGAGAAAATCGAAGTTGTATCTTTAAATAAGATAGAATTAATTTCAACTAAAACTGTAGCGTTGTATAATAGGTTAGCTGCAAGGGATTTTTATGATATTTATAATTTAAGTAAATACAACTTGATCTCTAGCGATGAGTATGGTCCTTTTACTGACTGTTTTATATTTTATTATTCTGTATCTAATAATAAATTAAATAAATTAAGTTTATCGACAGAATTTATTGAGGCAATTACGGATATAACTATCAAGAAAGATTTATATCCAATGCTAGTTAAAGGAGAAAAATTTAATTTAGAAAAGGCAAAAGAAGACGTGAAAGAATTTCTTGAAAGTATAATTAATGTTAAATCAAAACATATAGAATATCTATCTGAGTTTTCTAAAGGTAAGTATCTACCAGAATTGATATTTGAAGGAGAATTACTAAAAAATGTAAAGAGGCACCCAATGGCAATTTGGAAAACTTCTAGAAATTGATGAAATTATAGAAACTTGAAATATAAAAGAGAAAGCACTTTTAAAGTGATTTATCTTTCATGTTCTTTTTGTTCATTTATTTGACGAATTGCATTTTTGGATTTTTGTTTAGAAATTTATTTATATGATGTTTTTGCCAATTCCCTACAGCCAAAAAAGGAATTTTTAAATTGGTTCTATTTTTAAAATCGTTAAATATGTATATGGTAAAATAAAAATGTAGGAAAAGTTGCAAATAAAAATGTACAAAAATGCATAAAAAAATGGTATCCTTCTCTTAGAGTATGAATTAGGAAAAGGAAGAGAATTGAAAATGCTCAGTATAGAAGAATTGAAGGAACGGATTGAAATCACCAAATCAACAGTTGATTGCCCAGTCAAAGGTTGTAGTGAAAAAGTAGAAAGGCAAAGAGAATTTTTCAGACGAGAAGAGAGTTTCAAATGCCCAAAGCACATCATCTATATTTCACCGTCAACTTTCGAATATCAGAGTGAATTAGACAATCTACTCTGGAAAGATAAGGCTGATTTGGATTTGTTAGAGAGGATAAAGAAAGTAAAAGCGCGAAAGCCGAATTGCACGTGACAATAGCGAAGATTCAGTTACTTGGAATGTTTTTAGATTCCTAGAAAGAAATAATTTGGTTGAAATGGTTCTAAGTTCTATCATCGGTGTCACTTTAAAATCATCTGAAATAATCTATTGGTCATATAGCCAAAAAGAGAATTCCATTTGGTCTGAATTAAACAAAGCAAGAGAAGAATTTGGTGAAGAAATACAAAGAAGTTCGGAACCAGATATTATAATCAAAACTGACACAACACTTTTCTTTATTGAGGCAAAATTAACTGCTGGAAATGAAACAATATCGAGAAATACGAGCAATTCCAAGAAATATGAAACCGGTGGTGATAACTGGTTCTCAAAAGTCTTCAAGTCGCATTATAAAACTGTTGCGATAGATGAGAAGAAATATGAGTTACTACGTTTCTGGTTACTTGGAACTTGGATGGCGAAACAACAGGGTTTGAATTTCTATCTTGTCAACCTCGTATTGTCAGAACGAGAGAAGAATATTGGAACGATTTTCAAAAGGCATCTTAACGAGAACCAAAGGATGAAATTCATCCGAATTACTTGGGAAGACATCTATCGTCAGATTCTAAATAGCAACTTATCAGGAGTAGATAAAGATAAGATAATAAAGTATTTCAAAAATAAAACCATTGGGTATGATGGAAATGGAAAGTTACAAAGAGCATTTTCAATATAAGATAGGGTGACATCAGATAACAAAGCATACACGCTTCGGCTATGGCCAAATAGCCTTCGACAAGGTCTTATATGCTGGGAGCGTTATACGACATTGCCCATTTAGGAGGTGTAAGAAAATGAATCTGTTTACTATTGATGAAAATGGAAAGTTAATTCCTTATAAGGAATATGATTTCAAGGATTCCAATAAGGAAGCAGATTTGGAAGTTTTGCTTGAGAAAAATCCCGAATATTTTTTTGAAGAAAGCAACATTCTCATAATTGGTCGTCAAGTTACTACAAACCTAACTACTTTTATAGATTTATTGGGTATAGATGAAAGTGGAAATACCGTAGTCGTGGAATTAAAGAGAGATAAAACTCCCAGGGAAACAATTGCTCAGTTATTAGAATATGCGTCTTTTGTTGAAAATTTAGACTATTCTCAGTTAAATGAGATTTATCAAGATTATTCTGGGGAGGATAGTAGTTTAGAAGATTATCATCAGCAATATTTCCAAAGTGATTCAGACGAAAAAGTTTCATTTAACAAGTCAACAAGACTTATCATAGTGGCCCAAGAAATTTCAAAAGAAATTCGACAAACAGCACTGTTTTTAAGGAAAAAAGGTATTGATATTTATTGTATGGAGTTTAAATATTTCCAAACCAAATCAGGAGAAAAAATAATATCAAGTGATTTTGTTGTTGGCGAAGAGGAATTTATACGTCAGAAAGTTCAATCGGCCCCACTACCCAAAATCAACGAGAAACAATTCCTAAGTTCTTTGGACAAAAACGGATTGGAAGTTTTTCAGAAGATATTTGAATTTGTAAAACAACAAAAAGACTTAATGATCAGATGGGGGTCAAAAGGATTTTCATTAAATATTGAGTTGGATACTGGTTTAGTTGCTCTGTTTTTTGGATATCCGCCTAATTCTGCATTCAAACAGAGTATTTACACAGGATTTGTAGAGATCACAAAAAAGGTTAACAACTCAGAGGAGATTATCAGGTTTTATAAAGAACGACTTGAAAATCTTGGTTATTTTATAAAAGCAAAATCAAATCTAAAATGGGTAATTGATGAACCTTATTCAGAAAATGAAGTTGAACAGTTTATTAGTATTGTAAAGGATGTAATTTTAAAAATAAAGGAAAGAGGTTTGAAATAAATGGGTAACGATTACATAACAGAGAATTTGTGATTCGCTATCGCTCATCTAAATTATTCCCTACGGTCGCATAGGCCTTTACCGGTGCGTATAACAGATTTCATATCTATCCTTCGCTACGCCTAAATTGCCTTCGGCAATGTCGTATATGCTGGAAGCGTTATACTACATTGCTTTAAAGCATCATATATTCAAATATCTATACAAATGTTGAAAAGGAAAATAATTATGGATAAGAATCTGATTTTAAATGATGTAAATAGTAAAATAAAAATGTACAAAAATGCACTAAAAAAAGAATCCTTCTCTCAGAGTTTGAATAGGGGCATATTCTAATTCCATTTTTTTAACGTACTTTCTGCATTCTTCCAGAAGCATTTTGTGCGATAATTCTCAATAGTTCATCGCATATATTTATTATTTTAGTAAAGAATAAAATTTTTGATAACCAGAGAAAAGAAGAGATGACAGATTTTTTGACAAGCTCAGAGTGACAAAAATAGATATAATTATACAATGGTATTTATGATGAAACAAAAAAATAATTTTAAAATACAGCAAAAATGTTGTATAATATTTTTTAGGGATAGCTAAAATATGACGTTAATTTATACTAAAAAACTTAAAAAGTATATAGATAAATTGTCTAGTAGTTCCAAAAGAGAAGATAAAATTACAGTAGCTGAAATTTTTAGAATATTAGATTTACTAGAAAATAAGGTCTATTTGTTAGGTTATCCTTATTCAAAAATTTTATCAGGTTATAAATATAAGAGTATTAACTTAAGGGAATTAAGAATAGAAAGCAATGTTCCAATAAGAATATTTTATTTTATAAAAAATAATAAAGTCATAGTTTTATTTGATTATAAAATTAAGAAGTCTAGAAAATTAGGGGATACTATATTGAAACCAATTTTTTAAAAAATGAAAAATTTAATAGATGAAATGGAGGAATAAAAGTGGAAAAACTATATAATTATAAAAAGGAAAAGGAAAAAATATTAAAAGGGAACCCAGAAATCAAAAAAATATATGATGATTTAGGATTAAAATACAAATTAATAGAAAGTGTAATAGAATATAGAGCTAAAAATCATCTTACACAGAAAGAATTAGCAGAAAATATAGGGGTACAACAACAAGTAATATCAAGATTTGAAAGGGGTTTAGTAAACCCCAGAATTGATTTTGTTCAAAAGATATTAAAGGCTACAGGAAAAGATATTGAATTTGTAGATAAAAGATAGAACTAATTTAATTAGGAGATGTTAATCACCATAATCACCCCTTATGGAGATAGGAGAAAAATGAAAGAAATGGTAAAATAAAACAACGGGGGTAATATATTCAAAATAAACAATCCACTCAGATTTGATCTAATCTAAGGGTTTATTTTTATTTTACTTCTCTTGTTTTCCATAATGCCATTGGATGATTTCTAATATGTTCTAGAATCTTCTTATCTTCAAATAAAAGCTCTGGAATATATTTACCGCTTTCAAACCTATCCAAGAATTCCTTTTCTTCTTTTGTCAAAATCATTAAATCAGAAATGTACTCTTTAACAAGTTTTTTAGCTAAATCCAATTCAAAATCATCTTTTGTTTTAATGACAGGATTGAGATCTGTCTTAATCTTCCTGTTTGTAATCGAGTCAATTGCCTTAGTATCAAAAGTCTTGTTTATACTATTTTTATCTTTCGCTGATATGGCAGCATAGAATACAACACACTTCTTGAGTATCTCTTCTTCCGATTCATCAAATAGATCATAGTGAATCATATTTCTTACATCATATAAATCTCTGGCTGCAGCTCTACTCAGCAGCGCATTCATTTTACTTCCATATATCTCAAGTGGAGCTAAGCACTTCACCTTATATTTACTGGAAAGATATTCAGTTATAATCGGTCTTTCTTCCGCATCAAGAACGTGGGACCGTAATGAGTAATTAACTTCGATCTTGATATTATCTTTATTTCCACTGGCTCCCGTGTAGTCATAGACCCATGAGTCCAAGCTATGAGGATTCTTCGTCTTGGGATTTTTTGAATAACCATGAGACACCATATAACGATCGATATTGCTATTAATATTTTTTCTACTTTCAAGCATTTCTTCTCTACTGTTGGTGATTAAATAATCCATATCTATATCTACAGAAAGACGTGGCAAGTTGAAAATCGTTAGATTAATGGCTGTTCCACCTTTTAATGCAAGACTATCTTTTAGAATTGGATTTGTGTTTAAATACTCCAGAATATCCGCTAGCCTCGTTACTTTTTCTAGTGTATCCCTTACAAATCCTAATTCTTTAGCTTTTTTCCCTAAATATATAATGTCGTAATTAGACACGTATATCGCCACCTTGATCCGTTATTTCAAATAACCCTTCTGGTACCATCAGTTCCCATTCACGATTATAGAAGCTATTGCCTTTTGCTTCACTCACTAGGTATCGTCTGCTTTTTCCTATTTTACTTTTGCAATATTTTATGAACTCCTTTGATAACTGCATCTCTTTCCGATAATGATCAAGGAGATAACCTACCCGTTGATATAGTCCCTGAATATTATATATATCAAGATATCGCTTCAGTTTATTCTCATCTAAGTATTGGATTCCCTCCAAGCAGTTTAACAATTCTTCAAACCCACCTATTTTATTGAAATCCTTTATGCTGTCAACAACTGTTCGTTCCATATCTGTTATTCTAATTCCGGTGGTGTTCTTTGCTTCAAAAATACCCTCATCCATCCTAGATGCTACATATTTATAAGTTACATGCTCATATTCAAAGTGATTGAATTTTGTTTCAGATGAAACATATACTTCATAGAATATTTGATTCGCCAGCCCATAATATTCAAAAGCACTGTGATGTGAGATATAAGCAGTGTCGGTTATGGCGCAAGCAATTTGATAACGAGTTGCTACAATCTGTCCTGTTGTTGGATTTACAACAGAATAGATATTTTTTCTAACCTTTCTAACCCAGTCTCTTTTGATCAAACGATTTAGCTGAGTATACGCTGTCTTCTTATTACCTGTAAACTTCATCAGATCATCAATTGTAAAAACCGGATACTTCGCCAGTTTAGTCAGCACATCCACTAATCTCACCTCTCTTTTAATTTTGACACGATCTTCTTCATATTCGAAAAATAAAGTTCTGTTATTAAAAATATTAATACCCATTTTGTATGAGACTATTCATCTTATTTTAATTATATCACATTATACTTCAAAATCAAAGAAAATCATTCCATTTTTAAACAATATAGTATCAAAAAATCATATATTCGTAGTCATTTCCTTTTCACTCCATTTGTTAAAAATAAAAGCAGTCTGCTAAGTAGCTTGATCGCTTCTATCAGAAAAGCCAAGGAATTTCGTTTTAGAGACCTTGCTGTTTTTAAGTGAGTAAAGTTCATAGAATCAAACTGCGATGTTATAATAAAAGCTTTTTAATAAAGAAAGGGCTATCATGTTTGATCATAAACAACTTTTAACTGTCATTCTACAGCCGAAGGATTTTTTATACGTAAGAGAAGTCAACCCATTATATCTGCACAAAACCAACCAAGGGAAGAAAGATCATTAATCGAGAATTTGGATTTTTGTTTAGAAATTTATTTATATGATGTTCTAAGCCATTCCCTACAGCAAAAAAAGAAATTTTTAAAATCGTTAAATAATATATCACCTAAATCTAAGGGATTAATAACAATTTGTAATTTATATTAGGACTTATCTTGGTTTTGATTGTCTATCTTTAACAAGTTAGATATGTTTTAGGATGTTGTATCCTAACCTGGCTTTGCCTGTTCCGTATCCTCCGTATAAGATTAAATCACTCCCTCCCAGTAGGTTTTGTTCGCTTGATAAATAAGGAAAAAAACTTTTGTGGCTGATAATAAAATTGCTGATCTTTTGTCTTGCTCAAAGAAATTGTTTAGCAGTTCGATATATAATGTCCGATCTATTGTATAATTTAAATATAACAAAAGTATAATTTAACCAAACTACAAATAACAAGGGGGAAGAAATGGGAGATTCTAATATAGCTCACAACTATCAAGACATAAATCTTCAAAAAGATGCAAGAACATCATGCAAATATGAAACCTTGAAATATTATGTATTAACTTAACCGAAGAACTA
>NZ_AUPM01000050.1 GCF_003265365.1 Petrotoga sp. 9PW.55.5.1
TTTTTTAGAATCAAACTACTGATCAA
Organism: Petrotoga sp. 9PW.55.5.1; assembly: GCF_003265365.1. Lineage (NCBI taxonomy): Bacteria > Thermotogati > Thermotogota > Thermotogae > Petrotogales > Petrotogaceae > Petrotoga > Petrotoga sp. 9PW.55.5.1. Next base: position 27 of record NZ_AUPM01000050.1, read on the forward strand.
ACGAATCATTGGAGGTTATTATATGAACAAATATGCGAAAAGGCTTATAAAATATGGTGTAAAAAATTATAAAAGATATATGATTATCATATTTCTTTTAGGTATAATAAGTATTGCATTTGGTTCGCTGAACCCTTTTTTTCTTCAATACTTAATTGATGAAATAATATCGCTTCAAAAAATTAATATCTTACCCTATTTTTTATTTTTTTTGATTGGGGTAGTAGCTTTAGATAGGTTATTCAGTTATTTTTTTAATACTTACCATCGAAAAGTTAACTTTCTAACTATTAAAAATGAACAGATAAAATTATACAATAAAATTCAAAACTCTAAGTTTGTGGAATATTCTAAGATTGATTCAGGTGATATAATGAGTAGACTTTTGTCAGATATTGAGGAAAATGCCTACACAATGGCACTGGTACTTCCTACTATGATTTTCAACTTTTTATGGCTTTTTGTTATCTCTNTAATTTTGATTTATCTAAATTGGCAATTATTTTTGATTGTTTTTGTTTCTTTACCCTTTTATTGGATTATTATAAGAAGCTCGCAATCGAAATTACAAAACTACTCAAAATATGAAAGAGAATCTTTTGGAAAATTAACTTCTTCAATAAAAGAAAAATTAGATGGACAACCTGTTATAAAATATTAGGAAAAGCAAAGTATTTTTTAGATTCAATTTCTAATGATGCCACTAATTGGTCTGAACGGGCAACTAAAGTAGGAATATTTCAAATAACTATCTTAAATATCGCATATTTCATAAATTATATAACACCTGTAATTGTCTTAGGAATTGGAGGATTATTTGCGATAAGAGGAGATATGCCTTGGGCACTTTAATTGCATTTTATTCTTTTGTACCATGGATTTATGAACCAATTAGCATAATAAATGAGAATTTAGTCCAAATACGTAGGGCAGAACCTCTTTCACAAAGGTTCTTTGAAATATTCGATCTCCCAGAAGAAGAAAAGCGAAGGAATTTATTCTTTACCTAAAAATTATGACATTAAATACAACAAAGTCTCTTTCANATACAAAGATGAGTTAGTTTTAAAAGATATAAACCTATTCATAGGCAAAAACGAAAAGATAGCCATAGTTGGAACAAGTGGTTCAGGTAAAAGCACCATGATGAATCTACTCGTTAGATTGTACGATCCAACAAGTGGAGAAATACTGTTAGAAGATAAAAACCTAAAAGAATATAACCTGCAAGAGATAAGAGAAGGTATAAAACTGGTAAGGGGTAACGATCCATTATTCAACATGAGTGTAAAAGAAAACATAATACTGGGTGATGAATTCAGTGAAGAAGAGTTCAAACAAAGCATGTCAAAAAAAGCAAAGGTAGAATAAATTCATAAACCTATTAGATGAAGAATACGATACGATAGTAGGAGAAAGAGGAAGATAAGTTATCAGATGGACAAAGGCAAAGGGTAGCCAATAGACAAGGGCATTGATAAGAAATCCG
>NZ_AUPM01000051.1 GCF_003265365.1 Petrotoga sp. 9PW.55.5.1
CGAGGAAGGGGAATAGAACCGCTACTTGACATGGGGCAGCTCAATTATCGGGCTTTTATTATGCTCTTTCTAGATATTCACCTGTTCGAGTGTCTACCCTGATTTTCTGACCATTTTCTACAAAAAATGGAACAGTTGTTTTTAAACCTGTTTCTAAAGTTGCAGGTTTTCCTCCGCCAGAAACCGTATTTCCCTTAAAATTTGGTTCTGTTTCAACTACTGTAAGTTCTACAACGATAGGAAGCTGAACTGAAATAGGGGTAGCTTCAAAAAACACTAAATCTACTTCTAAATTCTCTATTAAATAATTTTTTTCATCTTCTAATTCATCAGAAGGCAAAGAATACTGTTCATAAGTATCAAGGGCCATAAAATGGTGATGATCACTATCGTTGTATAAATACTGGGCTTTTCTAAAAGATATATCCGCTTCTTTGACTTTTTCACCACTAGAAAAACTTACCTCTTTTATTAAGCCGGTTCTAACATTTTTTAGTCTTGTTCTTATGAGCCCACTTCCTCTTCCCATAAAATGCTTATTCGCTTCTACTACTCTATACACATCGTTTTGATAAACAATAAAAATTCCTTTTCTTAAATCTCCTACATCAACCATTCAATTTCCTCCTTGAAATGATTCCAATTTCTAACATCTTAATTTATCAATTTATTTTTAATATTACAAGTCTTTTCTTATATTTTTGCTTAAAATTTTGTACCTATATGTTTTTCTTCTAAATTACAACGTATGTTTTAATGTTACATAAAATTAACTTGCATTTTTATGATTTTTGTATTATAATAATTTTGAAACACATTCCGATTGCTGCAATGGGTAGCACGGTAGAATTTTGGAGGTAACATAGTGAAAGGTAGAGTAAAGTGGTTTGATTCAAAGAAAGGTTATGGTTTCATCACGGGAGAAGATGGGAATGACGTATTTGTGCATTTCTCCGCTATTGATATGGACGGCTACAAGAAGTTAGAGGAGGACGATGAAGTAGAATTTGAAGTTGTACAAGGCGATAAAGGTCCTCAAGCTTCAAAGGTTAGACCTTTATAATCTGTAGACCATAATCTAAAACCAAAATAAAGTGAGGAGCGCGAAGGCGCTCCTTTTTTAATTTAATTAGCCAACAATTTTAACACCTGAACTTGTTCCTAACCTATCTGCTCCGACTCCTATCATTTTTAAAGTTGTATCCAAATCTCTGATTCCTCCAGATGCTTTAACTTTTACTTTATCCCCACTTAAAAACTTCATCAAAGCAACATCTTCTAATTTGGCTCCATCTGTTCCAAAACCTGTCGAAGTTTTAACAAAATCAGCTTGGGCTAATTTAGAAATAACAACGGCAGCGACTTTTTCTTCTTGAGTAAGATAACAAGTTTCAATTATTACCTTCAAAAGTTTCCCGTGATTTTTACATAAAGAAGCAATAGAGCCTATTTCATCGTATATATAGTCGAACTCTTGGTCTTTAAGTCTTCCAATATTTAAAACCATATCTAATTCGTCTGCCCCATTCTTAATTGCGTCTTCACTTTCATAAACTTTGCTTTCTATAGTATTTGCACCTAAAGGGAATCCTATTACCGTGGCCACTTTCACATTACTTTTTTTAAGTTTTTCTTTTGATAATGAAACATAAGTTGGATTCACACAAACCGAATAAAAATTATGTTCAATAGCTTCTTCACAAAGTTTAACTATTTCATTTCTGGTTGAAAAGGCCTTTAGTAGGGTATGGTCGATATACTTTGCAACTTGTTGTGGTTGTAAATCAGCTTTTTTTTCTTTAAAAACAAAGTTTTCCTTCACCCTTTTTACTTCCTTGTGGATAATTTCTTTTAATTCAACTAACGTCATTTTCATATCTCCTTTCATAAAATAATTTACATTTACTATTTTATCATTTTTTTATTATGTGATATAATAAATTTAGGCAATTAAATATGCACAGCCGGGGGAGCTATATGGCTGAGAGGATACCTTAATAAGGTATCGACCCCGAGAACCTGATACGGATAATACCGGCGAAGGGAGGCGAAGGTAAATGTGTATTGTAATTTAATCCTGTTCTCACTTGGTTGGTGAAGAACAGGATTTTTTATTTGAAATCTTTAAAATTAAAAAGAAAAAGAGGCGATTTAAGTTGAAGAGAATTTTATTATTGGTAGGTGTTATTGTTGTTGTGTTGTCTTTTGCATTTTCAAAAGAGTTGGTAGTTTACACGTATGAAAGTATGAGTTGGATTGAACAAGGCACAGTTCAAAAGTTTGAAGAGATGTATAATTGTGATGTGAAAGTGATAAAATTAGGAGATGCCGGAAATGTTTTAACTAGACTTGTTTTAGAAAAGAACAATCCTCGGGCAGATGTAGTAATAGGTTTAGATCAAGCATTAGCTTTAAAGGCAAAGGAAGAAGAGTTATTAATCAATTATAAACCAAAGAATATAGAAAATGTTATGGATGAATCCCTGATATTTGATCAAGAGTATTATGTTGTTCCTTATGATTATGGTGCAATAGCTATTATATACGATCCTGAGAAAATTGAAGAAGAGTTGGTATCGTTTAATGATTTAACAAAATACCAAAATTCATTGATTATTCAAGATCCAAGAGCATCAAGTACGGGACAATCTTTTTTACTGTGGACTATTGCAGTTTACCAAGAAAATTGGAAAGAATTTTGGAAAAAGTTGATGCCAGCAATTTTAACAATTAGTCCTAGTTGGGATGATTCTTTTGCAAAGTTTGAAACCGGCCAAGCCGCTATGATGGTAAGTTATGCTACAGATAGTGCTTATTCACAGTATTATTATGGAAGTAGCAAATATGAAGTCTTTATACCAAAAGAAGGCGCTTATGTTCAGATAGAAGGAGCAGGAATTGTTAAAGGTACAAAAAACTTAGATTTAGCGAAACTATTTATTGAATTCATACTTATCGAGGATTTTCAAAAAGAAATACCTTTGAATCAATGGATGTTTCCTGTAATTGAAGTAGAACTTCCACAAGTTTACGAATATGCTGTAATACCTGAAAAAATTCTGACTATACCAGCAGAAGATATTTCAAATAATCTTGAAAAATGGTTAAAAGAATGGGAGGAATCAATATACTAAAATTATGAATTATAAAGTTAAAAAAGGTCTTTTAGTAATCATTTTTTTGAGTTTGTGGGGTATCCCCCTCTCTTTTTTATTTAGAGACTTTTTTACTTTAGAAGGTATAAAAAGTATTATGGATCCGCGAACATTGCGGATCCTCTATTTCACTTCTTACCAAGCATTTATTTCTTCTGTTTTATCGTTGCTAATAACTTTGGTGCCTGCTTATTTTTCATCTAGAAACGAAGGAATAATATCGAAGTTACTTGAGAACACACTTTTCATACCTTTCTTTTTTCCACCTGTTTCTGCAGTAATCGCTTTTTCTTTGCTTTACTCATCGAATGGAATTCTTGCAAAAATGGGGATAAACATAAATATAATGTACACTTTAACGGCGATAATTTTAGCACATATTTTTTACAACTCTCCAATTTTTGTTAGGTATATAACAGAAGGCCTTAGAAGAATCCCAGCTAGTTATATTGAATTAGCAAATATAGAAGGTTCTAGTAAGTTAAAAACGTTTTATAGAATAGAACTACCTTTAATTATGCCTACAATATCAAGAGCATTCTTCTTAGTTTTTACGTATAATTTCACAAGTTTTGCCATAGTTCTTAGTTTGGGAGGGATAAGATATTCAACCCTGGAAGTAGCTATATCTACTACTTTAAGAAGTAGTTTAGACTTTCCAACGGCTTTATCTTACGCTATGTTACAGTTTTTAATTCTTTTAATTTTAAACATAATAATGTCTAAGTTTGAACCTTTTGATTATGAATTAGAGCCTTCTTACTTAAAAAAAACAGGGATTTTAGGAAAGTTAATTTCAATTATTTACTTAATTTTTGAGTATTCTATAGTTTTTGTGGGAGTAGGTGCTTCTTTTTTCAATTTCATAGATGCGAAATTTGATCTATCAGCTTTTTTGAACCTTTTTTCTAAAGAATTAAACAATATTTATCCAGTTGTAAGATCTATATTAAATTCTTTCGGAGTTTCTGCAATTGCAGGGATATTTTCTGTTTTAACTGCATACTATCTGCTAAAAAATTATAGTAAGCTAATAAATATAAGTGTTATGGCAACTTTGGGTATTTCATCGGCCTTTTTAGGAATGGCAATGTTATATTTAAATGTTCTTTTCAATATACCTTTTATTTTATTGCTAATTTTAGGATACTTTTTAGTCACAGTTCCCATTGCCTATTCTTTTTTATATCAACCTGTTCTCAGTTTTGACGAAAGGATTATAGAAGCTGCAAAAATAGATGGGGCTAATAATCTAAAAATTTTGTTTAAAATAGAAATTCCAATATTATTATCCGCTTTTTTGGGGTCATTTCTGCAAATATTCGCCATAATTTATGGAGAATTTACCATAAGCTATACTATGCAAATCAGAGATTATTTCCCCTTAGTAAGTGTTGTTAATTATTCTCTATCTTCGTCTAGATTATATCAAGAAGCGAATGCATTAAGTGGTTTAAACATCATCATCATATTCTTTATATTTTATATAAGCAATATATTCTTAAGGAAGAAAGATTAACCATCAATCTTTTTCTACAATTGCTATTGCAAATTCATTTAGAAAGTATGTTTTCATCATGAAATATTTGTTGTTATCTTCCAAATCGAGAATATCATTAAAAAGCTCTTCGTTTGATAAACCCCACTTATTTCTCAGTATAACAAGCATATTAAATTCTCTTATTTCATCTATTTCAAAAAATTTCGATAACCCAGTCACCTTTAGATAAGAATCAACAGCGTTTTTAATATAATCATATATGTTTTGTTTGATTGGCAAAAACTTGAAAAAATTGTTCCTCATCAAGGTTGCAATTTTCATAGCCCCAACTTTTCGTATAGACAACAATTCAAATACGTTGTTGTAGTTAAAAGTTACATACATTCCGAAAAATTTCCCTGTTAGCTTACCTTTGAAATCTTTTTCTTTAAGCATTTCACTACTAATTGTTAATGCGAAAGGAAATATAGTTAAAGTCTCTAAAAAGTTATCGAAGTTTATTTCTAAATCATCGATATTATAATTTAATTTTTCTTCAACCTCTGTTTTAACTGATTTTTCTGCCTCATTGAATTTGGAGGCAGCTTCCTTCAAATTTTCTATTGCTTCTTCCATTTCTTCTCTATCAGCACCCTTCAAAAATTCAAGATTGAATTTTTGAAGTTCTGGATTTTCTCTCAAAATTTTATCTAAAAGTTCTTTAAATTGTTCATCATCGTAGTCATTCATAAAAATTCCTCCGTTGAAAATCACTTCTTAATTAGGTATTATCTACTATTATTATAACATATTTTACTAAAACCACGAACTCTTTTTTCTGTCTGCTATATTGACTTAGCTCTAATTCCCATTCAAAAAGCGGAATAAAGCTCAACACGCTCTCAAGATAGGAATTAAACGCAAATCCATCATTTAAGCAAAAAAGAATTATAAAAGAGACGCTTTTAGGCGTCTCTAATATTTTTTAGTATTGATTTTTGTTAAATTTATTCTATTGATATTTCTTTTGCTTCACCTTTTGCTGTTTCTACCTTTGGAATATTTATTTTTAGAACGCCGTTTTCATATTTTGCTTTGATTTTATCCTTGTCTATGTATTCTGGTACTCTTATAGATCTTTCGATTCTACCGAAGTATCTTTCTTGTCTATAAATGTTTCCTTTTTTTACCTCTTCTGATTCTTTCTTTTCTGCAGAAATAGTTAGAAGGTCGTTGTTCAATTCTACCTTGATATCTTCTTTACTCAATCCCGGGAGTTCACATTCTACTACGTAGTCATCGTCAGTTTCATAAACATCCATTTCTCCACGTGAGGTGCCGCCAAAAGGTAACCCTCTGAAAAAGTCCTCAATCTCCCTGTTGAAGAAATCAAATGGAGATAGCATATCATCTCTACCTTCTCTTCGTCTTTCTAACATTTCTCATACCCCCTTTTGATTCTTTTTTTTCTTCAATAATATTATATAACGAAAAAATGCAGAAGTCAAGCAAAAAATAATAAATAGTACCAAGGAGATATTACTTATTTATAGGCCATTATGATGAATATAAATATAATAGTATCAAAAGATTTAATTGCTTGTAAATTACAAGTGATAATCATTTAAGTATCTTTTCTTTAAAAAGATCAGATAAGATATTGTAATGCCATCGGATAAACTATGAATTAATACAGGGTATAAAAGGCTCTCTGAAACTTGAAAAGTGTATCCTAAAATTAGTCCCATAATTATCCTTCCTGGAAGAAGACTTAAAAATTGTTCTTTATTTTCTTTGCCTACTAAAAAGTTGTTTACATGGGCGATTACAAAGATTAATGTAGCAATAAGAGTTGCATATTCGATTGTCAGTATAGAACCATTGATTAACATTCTCAAGTTGCCTTGTATGAAACCTCTATAAAAAAATTCTTCTGATGGTCCAACAAGAGTCCAAACATACACCAGTAAAATTTTATTGTTTTTGTAGCTTCCATAAGGAACTTTGAGTAGATCGGAATATTTCATTTTTCTCATGCTGATAAGAGACGATAGTAATATTATTAAAGATATAATAACCATGGTGGTTCCTTTTTTTATATGTCCTATTTGGAATCCAGCCTGATGAAAAGTTATATCCGAAAAATAGATTAAAATAATAGAAAGAATCACACCAACTATCGCCAAAGAAAAATTTGTTAGGTAAAAGCCTACTTTCCTAAATATTTTTTTCCCAAATAGGTATATTATCAGGTAATAAAGAAGAATTAAGACAATAAATTTAAAACTAGACATGTAATCACCTTCTAAAATATTTGCGATTTTTTTGAAATGTGGTAATTTGTAAAATTATACACCGATATAAGAAAGATGGAAATGGGATGATAATATTTTGTGGAATTTTCTAAAAATATTCTATATTTCCTAAATAATTTGACTTTCTAATTTTTATGAACTATAATTATTTTGAGACAAAAATAGGGATTTTTTAATTAGTTTTAGAATAATATCTCGGGGGAATTAGATGTCAATTTATTCTATAACTTCCTTAATCGTTTTTATAATGGTAGTAGCGGGTATCGTTTCTCAAAAAATTGATAGAGCTCTTATTGCTATGCTTGGAGCAATTTTTTTATTAGCAAGTGGAGTTTTTCCAGATCAAGTTACAGCTATTAAAGAGTATATAGATTATAATACTTTGTTATTGTTACTTGGAATGATGATTTTTGTTGAAACGTTGAGAAAAACTGGTATATTTACTTTTTTGGGTCTTGCTACTTTAAAGGTTTTTGGTAATAATACTTATACTTTGTTTATATCTTTGACTGTTATGGTAGCGTTGTTTTCAGGATTTATAGATAACGTAACAACTGTGTTGGTGTTTATTCCTATAACGTTAGCCATAACTGACTCTTTAAAGATAAACTATTTTCCTTTTGTAATGGGAGAAATATTTGCTTCAAATATTGGCGGGATGGCTACTATAATTGGAGATCCTCCAAATATTATGATTGCTTCTGCTGCCGGATTTACTTTTTCAGAGTTTGCGGTTGTTATGTACCCTATTACATTAATCAATTTTCTTTTTTTTGAGTTGTTATTTATTTACTTTTTTAGAAAAGATTTATCTGTAAAATTAGATAAGAATGCAGTAAAAAGTATTGATCTATCTCATATTGTTGAAAACAAAAGAGAATTTATTTATTCTATTTTACTTTTCGCAGGGGTTATTATAACTTTTGCGTTACAACACAAACTGCATCTAGAAAGTTCAACAGTAGCACTAGCAGCGGGATTTTTATCTTTGTTCCTTCTTAGACCTAAAGAATTGAAAGAAACACTAGCCAAAGTTGAATGGGAAAATATATTGTTTTTCTTTGCATTATTTCTTATTGCTGGTGCGTTGGAAGAAACCGGTATAATAGATATTTTTTCTAACTTACTGGTAAGTTTTTCAGGACATTCGTTATTTGTTTTTAGCTTTCTTATGTTGGTAATTTCTACTTTTTTCGCAGGCTTTTTAAATAATGTTCCTTTAACTGCTGCAATGATACCCGTTATTAATAAACTGCCGCTTCTTAATCCTGCAGTTTTTGCAAATTTAGACCCAGTATGGTATTCTCTTTCCTTGGGTGCGTGTTTAGGAGGAAACGCTACACCTATTGCCGCTTCAGCAAATGTTATAGCATTGGGATTACTATCTCAGTATAAAGGAAAAACAATTTCTTTTAAGGATTTTTCAAAATATGGTTTTATAATTCTATTGGGGAATATTATTATAACTTTAATTTATCTTAAAATTAGCTTCTTTTAGTTTTTTTAATTCAAGAATAAGTTTTTAGGGGGACAAGATATTCTATGTCTCAAGCAGGATTAACAACTCTTATAGTGTTTGCTGTTGTTTTGTTTTTTATTATCAATCATAAAGTGAATAGAACGATTGTAGCTATGTTAGGAGCTTCAGCTTTGATTGTTTTCAGGGTTTTTCCAAATGAAATCGAAGCGGTTAGAAAATATATTGATTTCAATACCCTACTTTTATTATTAGGAATGATGCTCTTTGTAGCTGTTATACGCAAAACGGGATTGTTTTCTTACGTAGGAATAAAGACGTTAAAGGCTTTTGGTTTAAATGGTTATACCTTGTTTGTTTCTCTAACTTTTTTGGTAGCTATTATTTCTGGATTTATAGATAACGTTACCACCATTCTTGTTTTTATACCAATTACCTTTGCAATAACTGATTCATTGAAAATAAATTATTTCCCCTTTGTAATGGGAGAAATATTTGCTTCAAATATTGGCGGAATGGCGACTATAATAGGAGATCCTCCGAATATCATGATTGCTTCTGCTGCTGGATTTACGTTTTCAGAGTTTGCAATGGTTATGTACCCTATTGCTTTACTTAACTTATTTATCATGGATTTGATCTTTATTGTTATTTTTAAAAAAGACCTTAAAATAAAGTTTGATAAAGAAACAGTAAATAGCTTTGATACATCTCATTTAATAGAAAACAAGAACAGATTTTCAATTTCCACTATTCTTTTTATAGGAGTAATAGTTGCTTTTTCTTTACAACATTCTTTAGGCTTAGAAAGTTCTACTATCGCAATAACTGCTGGTTTTTTATCTTTACTTATTTTAGCTCCATCACAAGTAAGAGAAACGTTAACCGAGATTGAATGGGAAAGCCTTTTGTTCTTTTTTGGTCTGTTTCTAATTACAGGAGCTATGGAAGAAACAGGTTTAATATCCTCATTATCCGATATAATGATTAATATAGCTGGACATTCATCCATGGCTTTTTCTGCTTTTATTTTACCTGTGTCGGCTCTAATATCAGGTTTTATAGATAATATACCTTTTACAGCAACGATGATTCCTGTTGTTCAAAATCTTCAAGTAATTCAACCAATAGTTTTTAGCAACTTGCAGCCCGTTTGGTATGCTCTTGCAATGGGAGCGTGTTTAGGTGGGAATGCAACATCTATAGGTGCTTCTGCAAATATAATTGGGCTTGCTATGCTTACTCAATTTAAAAATAAAACAATTTCTTTTAAGGATTTTGCTAAATATGGTTTGTTAATAGTTTTAGTAAATGTGATTATCTCCGAAATTTATTTATTATTGTTTTTTTTCTAAAAAATTTATAAGAAGATTTTTTAGAAACAACTAAAAACTTAAAGGAGGAATAAACTTATGGGAAGTATCTTGTTACAAGAAGGTCTTATTTATCCAATTTCTAATGAACCTTTTGAAGGAGATATACTTATAGAAAATGGAAAAATCTCACAAATTGGCAAAAATCTTGATCTTAAGGCAGATAAAGCAATCAATGTAAAAAACAAATACATTTTCCCCGGTTTTATCGATGCGCATTCTCACATAGGTCTTTTTGAAGAAGGTGTTGGAGGTTCATATCAAGATGGAAACGAGGCAACTGATCCAACTACACCCCAAGTTAGGGCGATAGACGCTTTTTATCCTGAAGATGCGGCTATTAGAAGGGCTTTAGCAGGTGGTGTAACTACCGTAATGGTAGTCCCCGGAAGTGCTAATCCTATTGGTGGTCAAGGAGCAATATTAAAATTAAATTCACAAATAACTGATGAATCAATATTAAGAGAACCATCAGGGCTTAAGATGGCATTGGGAGAAAATCCTAAAAGAGTTTATGGCTCATCAAATAAGACTCCTTCTACCAGACTTGGGAACGCAGCAGTAATTAGAGAGTATTTTACTAAAGTAATAAATTATAGGCGAAAAAAGGAAACAGCTCAAAAAGAAGGGAAACCATTTAATGATATAGATTTGAAGTTAGAGATTGGAGAAAAAGTTTTAAAAAGAGAAATTCCTGCTAGAATTCATGCTCATCGAAAAGATGATATTTTAACAGCAATTAGGTTATCAGAAGAATTTGGATTTGATCTTGTTATAGAACATGCAACCGAGGCTTATAAAATAGCTGATTTCATAAAAGAAAAAAATATTCCCCTTATTTTAGGGCCTATATTTGGATTTAGAACCAAATTAGAAACAAGAGATATGAGCTATGAATCTATAAAAATAATTAATGAAAAAGGAATTTTAGCTTCCTTGATGTGTGATCATCCCGTTATTCATTTAGAACATGCTTCTATTCAAGCAGCAACGGCATTAAGATATGGTGCAAAAGAAGAAGATCTGTTAAAAATGCTGACAATTAACCCTGCTAAAATACTGGGATTAGAAGATCGTTTAGGAACAATAGAAGTAAATAAAGATGCTGATTTGGTAGTTTGGAGTGGCCATCCTTTTGATCCAAGAAGTTACGTTGAAAAAACTTTAATCAATGGAAAAGTTGTTTACGAAGCGGAGTAATTTTTTTTATTTTGTTTATAATAACTCATAATTTCCAATAAACGCCTTTTATTTACTCTAATCGTCTCTCCCACATATTGAAAAAAATTTCATAATGAGTTAAACTATTAGTACAGAAACCATTAAAGAATATTAAACCGCCATATTGTTTAGGGAGAGTGATTTTAGTGAAAGCTATTGTAAAAGATAAACCAGGAAAAGGTTTCTCACTTCTAGAAGTAGAAGAACCTGTTTTAAAAGAACCTCACGATGTTAAGATAAAAATATTAAAGGTTTCCATCTGCGGAACTGACGTTCATATATACGAATGGAACGATTGGGCAAAAGAGAGAATTAAAAAGCTTCCTCAAATAGATGGACACGAGTTTGTTGGAAGAGTGGTCGAAGTCGGAAGCGAAGTTAAAAATGTAAAAATCGGAGATTTAGTTGTTGCTGATAGCCATATCCCATGCGGATATTGTTATCAGTGTAGAACCGGAAACATGCATGTCTGTGAAAATTTGAAAATTCTAGGTGTGGATAGAGACGGGGTATTTTCAGAGTTCACTGTTCTTCCTGATAGAGTGCTTATAAAAATCGATGAAAGTATTTCATTAAAATATGCCTCTGTTATGGAACCTCTAGGAAACGCTATCTTTACTACTACAGCTGCAGATTTAAGAGGTAAAGTTGTTTTAATATCTGGAGCAGGTCCCATAGGAGCTATGGCTATAGAGATTTCTAAATTGTCTGGAGCTGCATACATTATTGTAAGCGAAATATCTGATTTTAGAATAAATATGGCAAAATCACTGGGATCTGATGTCGTTATTAACCCTAAAGAAAAATCGTTGATAGATGAAGTAATGAGATTAACAAACGGCAGTGGGATAGATGTGTTTCTTGAAATGTCTGGTAATGAAAAAGCTTTGAACGATGGGATACAATCTTTGAAAAGTACGGGGGTAGCTTCTATATTAGGGGTTTATCCAGAAAATAAAATAGATTTTGTAATGAACACCGCTGTATTTAAAAATTTAAATATTCACACTATAACGGGTAGAAAAATGTTTGAAACTTGGTATATAGCGGCGAATTGGTTGAAATATAAAAAATTAGATTTAAGTAAAGTTGTTACTCATGAATTTAATTTTGAAGATTATGAAAAAGGGTTTGAATTAATGATTAGTGGAAAAAGTGGAAAAATAGTTTTAAATGTAACAAATGATGAGGAGGGTTGATTATGAATTTTTATGATCAATTGAAAGAAGAGTTAAAAAATCTTGATGATTCTGGATTACTAATAACTATAAGAACACTTGAAACTCCACAAGGAGCATGGATCAATGTTGATGGTAAAAAGGTTTTAAATATGTGTTCCAATAATTATTTAGGTTTGGCTAACGATAAAAGATTAAAAGAAGCGGCTATTAAGGCGATTAAAGATTGGGGAGTAGGTCCAGGCGCTGTTAGAACTATAGCAGGAACAATGAAGATTCACGAAGAACTCGAAAAAAAATTGGCGGAATTTAAAAAAGTTGAATCAACTTTAGTAGTTCAGTCTGGCTTCAATGCCAATCAGGCCGTTATTCCTACTATTGCTAAAGAAGAGGATGGAATATTATCCGATGAATTAAATCATGCGAGTATAATAGATGGAATAAGATTATCTAAAGCTAAAAGATACATATGGAAGCATAAAGATTTGAATTCATTGGAAGAAAAACTCAAAGAAGCCCAAAAGGATAATTGTAGAAGAAAATTAATAATAACTGATGGTGTTTTCAGTATGGATGGAGATATTGCACCCTTACCTGGAATTGTAGAGTTAGCAAAAAAATATGAAGCATTAGTGATGATCGATGATGCCCATGGAGAGGGAGTACTGGGAGAAGGTGGAAGAGGCATTGCAGATCATTTTAATTTAACTGACGAAGTTGATATAGAAATTGGAACATTATCGAAAGCATTTGGAGTGGTTGGAGGGTTTATTGCAGGCAAAAAAGTATTGATAGATTATTTAAGGCAACAAGCAAGACCTTTCTTATTTTCAAGTTCATTATCTCCTGCTGAAACAGCAGCAGCTTTGGAGGCAACTAAAACTCTTTCCGAGTCGGATAACTTAGTTAAAAAACTGTGGGAGAATGCAAGATATTTTCAAAGTAAAATTAAAGAAATGGGGTACGACATTGGAGGTACTCAAACTCCAATTACACCCGTAATGATTTATGACGAAAAGAAAACTAAAGAGTTTAGTACCAAATTATATGAAGAAGGAATATTCGCATCTGCCATAGTTTATCCCACAGTTCCAAAAGGGAAGGCAAGAATAAGGGTTATGATAAGCGCCTCTCATAGTAAAGAAGATTTGGACTTTGCGGTGGATAAATTTGAAAAGATAGGGAAAGAGTTTGGAATATTGTAAAGTGAAAGAAATATTATTTTTTATATTTGTTTTTCTTTTTTTATGATATAATATAAAAAATGGAAATTATATTTGATTTCCACACTATTTAGAATTTAAATATAAGAAAATAAATCAGATAGGAGGGATTGTGGTGAAGATAAAAATATTGGTAGTGTTGGTACTAACTGTTTCTTTAATTTCTATGGCTTCTTTAACTCTTGATTGGGGAAGAGTTTATTCCCTTCCTGGAATTCAAGAAATTTTTGATGTAAAAGCTACTGAAGATGGAGTTTATCTCTTTGGCTACACAAATCAAAAGGGTTTTAATGAAGATGTACTCGTGCTGAAATTTGACAAAGAAGGGAATATGAAGTATGAAAATAAGTTAGGTGGCAGTTACAACGACTGGGCTAATCAAGGGTTAATAACCTCAGATGGAGATTTCCTGTTTGTAGGTACATCCGGATCTTATGGTAGTGATTACGATATCTATATTTCAAAGATCGGAAATAATAAGTTCTCTACCAATGTAGATAAATTAGGTAGCGACAAGGGTACTTCTGTTGTTGAATTGGATGACGGTTATGTCGTTGTTGGTTATGGTTCTGACCCTGAAACCTTAAACGCAAGAGGTAGAATGATTAAGTTAGATAAACAAGGACAAGTAGTTTTTGAAAAATGGTTACCTTACTTTGTGCCAGGTTCAGATACAAAACCATTAAGTATAGAAAAAACTTCCGACGGAAATTTAATAATTGCGGGAACTGTTGTAGAATATTTTGAAAACAGAACAAAATTTTATTTAACAAAGGTTACACCAAATGGTGAAGAAATCTGGACAAAAGTGTTTGCTCCAAGGGATTACGCTAGAGGCTTTGATGTGAAAGAAGTACCAGGAGGTTACGTTGCTGTTGGTTATGAAGGATCTTGGGCCACTGGTTGGTCTGATATATACGTTGTAAAGGTTAATCCCGACGGAAATATTTTATGGGAAGCTTTTTATGGGGATGTTGAAAGTGATCATGGTTATTCAGTTGCAGTTGGTCCAAATGGTAAAATCTATGTAGCAGGCTACATTACAACTCTTAGCGGCGATAAAGATGTTGCTATTCTTGAATATGATAACAATGGGAAATTACTAAGTTCCAAAACTTTAGGTGGACACGGTGATGATGTAGCATATTCCATTGATATAGATTCTGAAGGTAATTTGTATGTTGCCGGTTATTCACAATCTGCTGATTTAGGAGCAGATTCACAAAAAGATGTTTTTGTATTAAAATACACTGTAAGATAATGATTATTATAAAAAAACTGCCCTCTGTTTATGGGGCAGTTTTTATTTGGTTTTATCCTTTTGCCTTAAATATATTTTCAAATTAATAACATCGGAAGGATTTATTCCTGGAATTCTATTTAATTGTGCAAAAGACTGCGGACGAATTTTTTTTAATTTTTCTTTCGCTTCAAAAGCAATATTATGAACCTCATCGTAGTTGATATCTTTAGGTATCTTTTCTTTCTCAAGATTTTTCATTCGCCAAATCTCTTCATTCATTCTTTTAAAATATCCATTGTATTTAAAAAGAATGTCTACTTGTTCTATAACTTCTTTGTTGTTGATTTTCTTGGTGTCTAAATGTGCAATATCATAATAAGATATCTCGTTTCTTTTTAATATCTCCCCTATAGAGATTGATTGATTAACTTTTGAAGAACCTTTAGATACCAATAGTTCATTTACTTGAGATGGAGATAGTTTTATTTTTTCTAACCTTTCTATCTCTTGATTAATCTCTTCTTCCAATCTCAAAACTTTTTCATATTGTTCCCTGCTTATCAACCCGTATTTGTATCCATATTTATATAGTCTAAAATGTGCGTTGTCATGTCTTAACAATAATCTATATTCAGCTCTTGAAGTTAAAAGTCTATAAGGTTCGTCTACTCCTTTGGTTATTATATCATCTATAAGAACACCTAAATAAGCTTCTGACCTATCAAGAACGAAAGGGTCTTCCTTCATAATTTTTAATGCCGCATTTATACCTGCCATAAGTCCTTGACCAGCAGCTTCTTCATAACCACTTGTACCATTGATTTGACCTGCTAAAAATAACCCTTCAATATTTTTAGTTTCAAGGGTATGTTTTAATTGATTAGGAATGATAAAATCATATTCTACAGCGTATGCTGGTCGTTCAATAATGGAATTCTCTAAACCAGGTATAGTTCTTAACATTTCTATTTGTGCTTCAAAGGGTAGACTTGTACTTAATCCGTTTAAATAAAATTCTTTTGATCTTTTTGACTCTGGTTCTAGAAAGAATTGATGAGACTCTTTGTTGAATTTTAATACCTTATCTTCTATTGAAGGACAATAACGTGGACCTTTTCCTGAAATTAACTTAACTTCACCATACAATGGGGAATATTTAATATATTTCTTGATTACATCATGTGTATCTTTGTTGGTTCTTCCAAGAAAGCAAGGATAATCTTTTGATAAGATTTTTGGTTCATTCCAATATGAAAAACTTAAAGGTTCGTCTGATGTTTCTTGAATCTCGAATTTTGAAAAATCAATAGAATCTTTTCTAATTCTTGCGGGAGTGCCGGTCTTAAAACGCTGAACTTCTAATCCTAAATCCATCAAAGATTTTGTCAGAGAATTTGCTGGAAGTTCTCCCATTCTTCCTGCTTCAAAGACATTTCTACCAATAAATATCTTACCTCTTAAAAAAGTTCCTGTAGTAAGTACCACAGCATTTGCAAAATACTTCATGCCTAATTCAGTTTCTAAACCTACGACCTTATTATTCTCTACTAATATTTTTTTAGCAACTCCATATCTTAATGTTATGTTTTGTGAAGTTTCTAAGATTTCTTTCATTTTGTTTGAATATTCGTATTTATCAATTTGGGCCCTTAAGGCCCTGACAGCTATTCCTTTGCTTGTATTAAGCATACGAATATTTATCATGCTTTCATCTGCGACTTTTGCTTGAATACCTCCTAAAGCATCTATTTCACGGGTAACCACACCTTTTGCAGGCCCACCAATAGCGGGGTTACATGGAGCCCATCCAACTGTATCTAAATTTATATTCAAAATTAAAGTATTCATACCCATTTTAGAAGCAGCTATTGCTGCCTCAATACCAGCGTGTCCTGCTCCGACAACAATAATATCATAAGTATTATCTAGATGTTGCAAAAATTTCATCCCCTTGAAAAATTGTTTCTTTTACGTTTAATTCTCTATCGAGCATAACTAGATTGGCAATATAACCTACTTCTATTCTACCTTTATCAAATATTTTTAAGTCCATTAAGGCGTTGTATGAAGAAACTTTCGATAATTCTTGTAGGGAACAATTTGTGAAACTTTTGAAGTTTTTTACTGCTTCATTAAAGAGCAAAGTACTTCCTGCTATAGTTCCGTTTTCTAATCTGGCTTCTTGATTTTTGACAATTACCGGCAACCCACCTAGTTCGTACTTTCCATCTTCTAATCCAGCAGCTACCATGGAATCAGTTACTAATATTATTCTATCTGGTCCTTTTAGATTGTAAACTAGTTTAACAAATTCTGGCGATAGATGTATACCATCACAAATCATCTCAATAATAAAATCAAAATATAACCCTGATCCTGTTCCTCCTATTTCCCTATGATGTAGGGGAGTTAGAGCGTTGGGGAAATGAGTTATTCGCTTTACACCAAATTTAAATGCCTTTTCAAAAAGTTTATAATCCCCTGAAGTATGACCTAAAGAAATAGAGAGATTATTTTCTTTTAGATAGTTTATAACCTCAAAAAAATTATCTATTTCAGGTGCAACGGTTATAAGTTTAACTTTATCGTTGATTATTTCTTTCAATTCTTCTAAGGTTGGATTTCTTATATAATCTGGATTTTGAGCTCCTTTTTTCTCTTTGTTGATAAAAGGTCCTTCCAAATGAACTCCTTCAATTGAAGTACTAACGTTTTCTATATTTTTTAAAACACTCAAAATTTGTTGTTTGGATGCTGATACCGTTGTAGGGAAAAAAGAAGTTACTCCCTGAGAAAAATTGTTATTAGCCCAGTGTTCAAAATCTTCTTTCGAAGCATACATGGTATCTATCCCTTTTTGAGCGTGAGTATGCGTATCTACAAAACCTGGCATCACTATACTGTTGTAATCTTTATAATTTTTTGGTATAACCTTTGTTATTTTTTCTCCTTCAATTTCTATATCGCCAGTGAATTCTCCTTTTATAGGATCAACTATTAAAAGTTTCTCTAATTTCATATTTTTTGCCTCTCAATCTACAATTTTACAGACTTAGAAAGATTTTTAGGGGAATCTGGATTGTATCCCATTTGTATGGCCTTTTTGTATCCCAGATACTGTATAGGTATTAATCGTAAAGGTGTTTCAAATCCATTCATTAGAGGAATTTCAATTTCTCCTTCACTTGAAACTTCTATAACTTTAGCTCCTAATTTTTTGATATCTTCTTTTAACTTTTTTTCTTCTTTGAGATTTTTTGAGTTCATAACTACCAAACTTTTTTCTGTAAGTCTAGATATTGGACCATGCCTGTATTCTAAAGGTTCATGATATTCAACATATTGCAAGGCCATCTCTTGAAGTTTTAAAGCTCCTTCTTTTGAAACCCCATAATTTTCATCATATCCCAAGAAAACAAAATGTTCGTAATTTTCTAAATCTAAATTATCTATAACTTTTTTTGAATTTGCTAAAACCTTTTTGCTGATTTCTGTATAGTCATTATTTTTTAAACCGTTTAATAGTAAACTGAGTATAAAAACAAAAGAACCTGTCATAACAACACTTTTTTCATAAGCGACATCTAACTCAATTTTTTGGTCACATACTGAGGTTATTGCTGAATTTTTAGAACAAGTAATACCAATTGTTTTGATTCCCTTGTTTTTTAAAATTTTGGCCGCTTCTACTGTCTCTGTTGTTTCTCCGGTTCTAGTTATTAAAATAGCGATATCAGTTTCAACTATTTTGTCGAAAAGTATTGTATGTCCACCAGTAATTACGTTGGAATTGTAATTATTGTTATTTAAAATTTCTTTCATTATGAATCCTATGTTGTATGAAGAACCACATCCTACAAAGAGATACTTTTTTTCTTTAGAAAATGAAAAACTAAATTCTTTCAACCTACTTAGTAAATCAGGTATTCTGTTTATTTCTTCTAATGTTGAATAAATTGTAAAAACCCCCTTTTGCTTTTCTTTTTGTTTTTTTTATCACGCTCTCCTGACAATTCTAAATTTATACCTATCCCCACGATAAAGAGATCTTACGTATTCTATACATTTCTCATCTTTAATGTAAGTGTATCTAGTTCTCAGTGCAGCAATTGCTCCTTCTTTTTGAGAGAGAAATTTACCTTCTTCTTTGTTCAATGTAGTTACTTCCAACGTTTCTACAGCATGTGAAAAAACAATACCAAATTCATCATTTAAAATACGGTATAAAGATTCATTTGACATATCTCTTTCAATGATATTCAAAATTCTAATATCAGCATAAGGGTTCAGATATGAACTTTCTATGGCATAGGGTTCTTCATCCAAATATCTTACCCTTTTTAAAAGAACTACTCTTCCATCTTTTGGCATCTTAAATTCTTCTGTTAATTCTTGTGGTATAGCCATTAATTTATTTTCTAATACAATGGATGTTGTTTTATGGCCTTGCTTTATTGCTTCATCGGTAAATCCAGTTAATTTACTTAACTCTTCTTCTTGCTTTCTACCTAAATAAAATGTACCTTGACCTCTTTTTCTTTCTATTAAACCTTCTTTTGAAAGTTCATCTAGGGCTCTTCGAACAGTTAAACGAGATACACTGTATTTATTACATATTTCGTTCTCTGTAAGAATTTTATCACCTTTTTTATAATTTTCTTCTAGGTCTTCTTTTAAATCCACATAGAGCTTGTAATATAACGGAATAGGTATTTTTTCCATTTCAAACAACTCCTTCAAATGAATACATTTGTTTTAACTTATTATATAATAGTTATAACAATATGTCAAATAGTCTACAAAAAATTAAAGAAAAATTGTATTTAAAGGAAGTTATATGTTAAAATATCTAATGAAAAATAATACGGAGGTGTTGTGAATGCCTTATTTAAAAATATCCATAAATAAAAAGATAGAAAACAAAAAGGAATTATTAGATTCCTTTACCAAGGAGATTGCAAAAGCTTTAGGAAAGCCAGAAAAGTATTTTATGACAAGTTTAGAAGATAATACCCAGATATATTTTCAAGGGGACTTTCAACCTGCTGCTTTTGTTGAATTAAGAAGTATTGGATTATCTGAAAATAAAACAACCGAACTTTCAAAGAAAATTTGTGATATGGTAGAAGAACATTTGAATGTTCCTAAAGAAAGGGTATATATTAATTTCGTTGATATCAAAAATACAATGTGGGGTTGGAACGGGAGTACTTTTTAGTTATGTACAAAGACCAGTTGGAAATGCTTATAAAATTTTTAGGAGAAGATTTATTAAAAAGTGAAAACCAAAGAAAACTGGAAGATCTTGTTCTCAGTAAAATTAAAAGAAAGGAAGATTTTCAATCAATAAATGATTTTGTTAAATCTTTGGATAATTATGAATTGAGAGATTTTTTATACCAAAAACTTTTAGAAAGATTTTTTAAGCTTTTTAATCTCGTATATATAGATGAAAATTTGAAGTATGGTGATCAAAAATATACGATAGAGATAGATTACCAGACTTTTGATTCTCTTATTGATCTTTTAAATGAATCAGAAATTAACGGAGAAATTGTTTTTTATTTGCTTTCTAATGATTTAAGAAGTAGAATTGAAATAATAAAGCAATTAATTAAAGGTAGATCAAAAAAGGAATGGAATGATGAGGAGTTAAGAAGTTTTATAAACAATTTAAAACCGTTGACTAAAAAATTCTTGGGATTATTAACAGAAAAAGGCAAGCTGCCTTCCGAAGAGATTATTTCTAATTTAAATCTTAAAAACAAAAAATCGGTTTCTGCTTTAGTAAGTGCTATAACAAGGAACGCTCCAAATGACAAAGAAAAATTAATATTTAAAGAAAAAGAGTATATTACCATAAACGGAAAATATAGAGATAAAATATTTAAAATGTTAAATATAAAAAATAAAGCGGGATAATAAATATCCCGTTAATTTTAGTTTTATGGTGGGTGCGGTAGGGATTGAACCTACGGCCTCTTCCGCGTCAAGGAAGCGCTCTCCCACTGAGCTACGCACCCATAACTACGCTTTTAGAGTATAACATATTTTTTTTATTATGTCAATATAAATTCTTTCTTTTAAAGATTTTATAGACTTTTTAAAAGACATTTATTAGTAAACTTTGAAATTTTTTTCATATTGTTATTATTTTTGAAATATTTGCCATTTATCGATAATAATCGCCCATAATCTCCTTAAACTATCCGTAATCAGACTTGATATAAATAAGATTTTGTGAAATACTATATATGCAATTGATTTTATCGAAAATAATTATGAATTAATTATTTTTAAATTTAAAATTATTACTTGTTTATTAAAATGAAGTGTGATAAAATATAACTGATTGAGTATAAAAGATTTCAATAAATTTTCAAAGGAGGTAGGAGTATGAAAAAGATTTTTGTTGTTTTTATGGTTTCTTTGATGGCAGTTTTTGCCTTTACTCAGGTGAAAAACCCTGATATGATTTTTGATGCAACTCTTTCTGAACCAGATACACTTGATCCACATCATGCATATGATACTGCAAGTGGCGAGGTTATACATAACGTTTATGACAACCTCATAGCATATGATGGTGAAAGCATGAGTAAATTTGTTCCTATGCTTTCAACGGTTGTTCCTACCGTTGAAAACGGTTACTTAAGAGATGGAGGTAAAACTTACGTATTCCCAATAAGAGAAGGAGTTAAGTTCCATAATGGTAACGATCTAACTCCAGAAGATGTCGAATATACTTTCGAAAGAGCCCTGCTTTTTAATCCTCCTGGAGGACCAATATGGATGTTCTTGGATCCTATGTTTGGTGTTTTTAGCGTAAGAACTTTGGTTGAGGACTATGTGGGAGCTTCATGGGTTTCAATATTCGATGCAAATATGAATTTGAAATCTCCTGAATATGAAGAAGCATTGGTTAACTTTTACCATGATGTAATAGACCCAGCAGTGGAAGTAGTTGGGAACGAAGTCCATGTCCATTTAGCTAGACCTTTTGCTCCGTTCTTAAACATAATATCTTCAGGTAGTGGATGGGGAGCAATTTTAGACAAAGAATATTCTATTGAAATTGGACTATGGGATGGAAAAGCAGAAGGTTGGTGGAAATACCATGGATGGACAAAAGAACAATCACCTTATTTTGATCACGCAATGGGAACAGGGCCATACAAGCTTGTTGAATGGGATCACGCACAACAAAGGGTAGTTCTTGAAAGATTTGATGATTATTGGAGAGGACCTGCTCCAATAAGAAGAGTTATTATACAAGGCATTGATGAATGGTCCACAAGAAGAGCAATGTTAGAAACTGGTGATGCAGATATAGCGTATGTTCCTGCTCAGTATTTAGATATAGTACAGTCAATGAGTGGTTTAACAATTATTCCAGGAACCCCAGAAGTTTCTATCACTTCTTTGGGATTCAACTGGGAAGTAGATCCTGAATCTCCATATATAGGTTCTGGGCAATTAGATGGAAATGGAATTCCACCTAATTTCTTTGAAGATGTAAATGTAAGATTGGGATTTGCTTATGCTTTTGATTATGAAGGAATGATAAATGATGTATTGAATGGTTTAGGCGAGAAAGTTCCTACCGCTTTACCTAAAGGTTTCTTGGGTTATAGTGATGATCTTCCATTTTATGAACTAGATCTACAAAAAGCAGAGAATTATTTCAAACGTGCTTACAAAGGAAGATTGTGGCAAACAGGTTTTAAAATGGATATACTTTACAATATTGGTAATGACGCAAGAAGAGTTGCTGCAGAAATTTTAAGAGACAACCTCGCAAAGATTAACCCAAGGTTCCAAGTTCAAGTTAGAGGAGTTCAATGGCCTACTTACTTGGATGAAAGAGAAAACATGATGTTACCTGTTTATATAATCGGTTGGTTAGCAGATTATCCTGATCCTCACAACTTTATTTTCACATATTATCATAGTGACGGTGACTACGGAGGATACTATGGTGAGAATTTCGCAGAATTTGCCTCATTACCAAGACCAGAATTTGGTGGTAAATCTTTGAACAAGATGATTGAAGAAGCCGCACTTGAAACAGATCCTGTGAAGAGAGAACAGTTGTATATAGATATTCAAGAATTTGTATTTGATTATGCCCTAGTATTACCTCTTTATCAACCTCAGGGTTTAAGAGTACATCGTTCTTGGCTTAAAGGGTGGATAAATAACCCAATATGGCCAGGTGATTATTACTATAATTACACAAAAGAATAGTAATAATTTTACTAATTTGTAGTAAATTATGTAATTTTTGTAGTACAATCATAAGAGAGGGGCTAATCCCCTCTCTTTTTAAGTTGATACTTATAAAGTATATTTTATGTGACGGAGGTGTTTGCTTTTGACAACTTATATTGTCAGAAGGTTATTATTGTTACCTTTAATCATGTTAGGAGTTACGTTGATCGTTTTTTCAATGTCCCAACTTTTAGGTCCTCTCAAGCTTTTATCAACTTACGTTGACCCAAACTCTTATGCTAAAATGTCTGATCAGGATAAAATAGCGTTAATGGAACAGTATGGATTAACAGATCCTTGGCCAATAAGGTATGGGAAATGGATTGGAAACTTGTTTAAGGGAGACCTTGGATGGTCGGTAATTGGAAAAGAACCTGTCCTTGATGCACTGCTTCATAGATTTCCTTATACAGTAGAATTGGCGTTGTACTCACTATTTCCTATAATAGGGGTTGGTATATGGCTCGGGGTCACTGCGGCAGTTCATCATAACTCTTTTATAGACCAAGCAATAAGAATATTTGCTTTAATAGGCTGGTCTTTGCCTGACTTTGTGTGGGCTATACTGGTACTATTAATCTTTTATATTGGTTTGGGATGGTTCCCTCCAGGAAATTTAAGTTTGTGGGCTGATGAGGTAGTTAAAAGTGCTTCTTTTAATAATTATACTAATTTGTTAACTATAGATGCTTTACTTAACGGTAGGCTTGACGTCTTCTGGGATGCCTTAAGACATATATTGGGTCCTATAATAGCCATATCATGGTTGTGGTGGGCGAATTTGTTAAGAATTACAAGATCTTCTATGCTTGAGGTTTTAAGAAAAGATTATGTCAGAACAGCTCGTTCAAAAGGTTTACCAGAAAGTGTTGTTATTAATAAACACGCAAGAAGAAATGCCCTGATACCTGTTGTTACAACAGCCGGACAGATGGTAATAGGTTTACTAACCGGAGTTGTTATAGTTGAAATGGTTTTTGTTAGAACAGGGTTAGGATCTTTCGCAGCAACTGCTGCACAGCAGCTGGACTATGCATCTATAATGGGCGTTTTGTTGTTCACCTCTTTTATGCTTATTTTAGGAAACCTTATAATCGATGTATCATACGCATTTATCGATCCAAGAATTAGGTTAGGGTGAGGTGAGATTGTGAGTGAAGAATTCAAAAGAACTCTAAAAAGGTTTTTTACCAACCCATCAGCTTTAATTGGTGTTTCAATTTTAATATTTTTTATTATAATCGCGATTTTTGCTCCATTGATAGCTCCTCCAAAGTTGCCTGAAGAGAGGAATTTACGGAGAGCTAAAAATTTAATAGATGAAAACCCGTTTGAAAATGAAGAAGCTATAATTGAACAGTTTCAAAATTATATGGAAGACACCTACTTTTTTGCAGAAGCTGATTACCAAGATATGACGAGTTTAATGGAAAGTGTTGAAAAGTTTGAAAATGGCGAAATTATTAAAGAAGAATTAAAAGCTCAAATCAAAGAATTGGTTGATTTTTATATTTTGAATATGTCATATTACGATGATTTCGACGAGGACACAAATGGAGTTATTAGGAGATTAAAAAGAGAATATAAGGTTGTAGTAGAAAGATATGAAAGATCTTTGGAATATTCAGAAATGGTATCTAACCTTAAAAATTTACAAGGAGACGATTTCAGAAAAGAAGCCTTAAAAGTTTATGATAGGTTGAATGATGATTTCTTAAGTCATATAGATTTTGATCCTTATTTGATACCTAATGTCACCTCTTCGTTACAACCGATTCCTCCTTCTCCTGGACATCCTTTTGGGGTAGTTAACCAAAAAGATATTTTTTATGGAGTTGTTTGGGGAACTAGAACTGCTTTTCAAATAGGTCTTGTTGTAGTTCTAATTTCTACTGCAGTTGGGTTATTTATTGGTTCCATCGCTGCTTATTTCGGAGGATGGTTAGAAGAATTATTGATGAGAATTACAGATATTTTTATGTCCATCCCATTTATGTTAGCAGCCATGGTTTTAACTACTATACTTGGACTTGGTGTGAGAAACATGATGATAGCCTTGATAATATTTGGTTGGATGGTCACTGCTAGATTGATTAGAGGCAATATCCTCCAAGCAAAAAATGAACAGTATGTCATGGCAGCAAAAGCACTTGGCGTAAGAGACGCTGCTATCATAGTTAAACATATATTACCTAATACGATTTTTCCTGTTTTGATCAATGCAACGATGAGAATAGGTTCTATGGTTATTACAGCAGCTGCTTTAAGCTTTTTGGGTTTAGGAGCGCCTCAAGGATACGCGGATTGGGGTTCTATACTTTCTTATTCTAGAGATTGGCTTATAGGAGGTACTAATCCTGGGCAATATTGGTTCACGATTCTTTATCCTGGGGTTGCAATGATTCTTTTTGTAATGGGATGGAACCTTTTAGGAGACGCATTAAGAGATATTTTTGATCCTAGAATGAGACGTTAAAAAGAGAGGAGGAATATTTTTGAAAGACAATAATAATGAACCTATACTCAGTGTAAAAAATCTGCATGTTCATTTCAAAACTGAGGATGGGGTAATAAAAGCTGTTAATGGTGCAACGTTTGACCTTTATCCTGGAGAAAATTTAGCTATAGTTGGTGAGTCTGGTTCTGGTAAAACAGTTACCGCTTTAAGTACAATTAGGTTATTAGAAGAAAATGGCTGGATTGCTGAAGGTTCTATTACTTATAAGGGAATGGATGTTTTATCTTTATCTGATCATCAACTTAGAAAAATTAGAGGAAACGAGATTTCTATGATCTTCCAAGAACCGATGACCGCTTTGAATCCAGTTTATACCATTGGGGAACAGATAATGGAATCTCTAGAACTCCATTTGAAAATGAATGAAAAAGATGGAAAGAAAAGAGCTGTAGAACTTTTGAGAAAAGTTGGAATTCCAGAACCGGAAAGAAGAATAGATCAATATCCCCACGAACTATCCGGCGGAATGAGGCAAAGAGCAATGATTGCAATGGCGCTTGCGTGTAATCCGTCTATACTTATCGCTGATGAACCAACAACAGCTTTAGATGTCACTATTCAGGCTCAAATATTGGAACTTATGGAAGATTTACAAGAAGAGTTTAAAATGTCGATAATATTCATCACACATGATCTCGGGGTAATTGCAGAAATGGCTGATAGAGCAATAGTTATGTATGGTGGTGAGGTTGTTGAAAGTGGAGATGTTAAAACTATTTTCAAAAGGCCAAGGCATCCTTATACATGGGGACTTATGAAATCTATTCCTCGTATAGATAAAGAAGAAGAAAGATTATTATCAATTCCTGGAGTTGTTCCAAATCCTCTCAATTTTCCAAAAGGTTGTAAGTTTTCAAATAGATGCTTCTTCGCCGATCAAAAATGTGTTGAAGAAGATCCAGAATTAAAAGAAATTGAAGAAAGCCATTTATCTCGGTGCTGGCACATTGATAAATTATTAGAAGAGATGAACAAAGTTAAAGAAGGTGAAATATAGTGCCTAATAATGACGAAGTAATACTCAAAGTCGAAAACTTGAAAAAATATTTTCCAGTGAAAGCCGGTGTATTTAAAAGAACAGTTGCTCAAGTTTTAGCGGTCGATGATATTAATTTCGAAATAAAAAAAGGAGAAACCCTAGGGCTTGTTGGAGAATCAGGTTGTGGTAAAAGTACTACGGGAATGACTATACTTAGATTATATGAGCCAACTTATGGGCGTATTTTAATGGAAGATAGAGATACTACCCCTTGGTTTATGAAAAATCTACAAGTGAATAAATACATTCAAGAGATTTACGTTGATAAATTTGAAAAAATGAAAAAAGAATTAGGTTCGGAAGATGAGGTAATCAAAAATTTAGAAAACGAAATTGATAAAAAATATGCACAGATGTATTTTCAAGGTGGGGCTAAGGAAATAAAAAAAGATTTGATGAGTGATCTATACGAAAAAAGAAGATACTTCAGAAAAAATGCTCAGGTAATATTTCAAGACCCTTACTCATCTTTGAACCCTAGAATGAGGGTTTTAGATATTATTGGTGAAGGGATGAAAGTCAACAAAATGGGAACTGGTTCTGAAGTAAGAGACAGAGTTGCTAATTTAATGGAAACTGTAGGGTTATCAAAAGATTACGTTTACAGGTATCCACACCAATTTTCCGGAGGTCAAAGACAAAGAATAGGTATTGCAAGAGCGTTAGCTTTAGATCCAAAATTAATCATATCCGATGAAGCTGTTTCTGCTCTTGATGTATCTATTCAATCACAGATAATAAACCTTATGGTTGATCTTAAAAACGAATACGGACTTACATATGTTTTTATTGCCCATGATCTAGCTGTTGTAAAACATATTAGTGATAGAATCGCTGTTATGTATTTAGGAAAGTTGGTGGAATTAACAAATAAAAAAGAGCTTTTTGATGATCCATTGCATCCATATACAGTCTCTTTGATGTCCGCTATACCTATACCAGATCCTGAAGTTAAAAAGAAGAGAGTTATACTAAAAGGAGATGTCCCTAGTCCATTGAATCCGCCATCAGGTTGTAGATTTCATCCCCGCTGTCCAATAGCAAAAGATATTTGTTCAAAAGAAGAACCACCATTGAATGAAGTAAAAGAAGGGCATTTTACAGCTTGCCACTTTTATGGTCAATTTAAAATTTAAAAGCTTGGGATTTACCCAAGCTTTTTTAATTGGAAATCTCTTTGTTCTCTTGAATTATAAATTTATGATTCTCAATCTTTTGAACTATCTCAGGTAAATACCTATCTTTTAGTTTTTTCTTATCATATACATTAACGGTTAAATAAGTAACTACCATTCCTAAAACGCCAAAAATAAAAGATAAGATGTCCGAAAAATTCATAGAATAAAACAGAATAACTATTGTTAAAAAAACTATTAAAGGTAATCCATATGCTAAAAAAGATAGTTTTACAACAGGTACATTAGGAAGTTCTACAATCACTTTGTCTCCTTTGTTTACTTCAAATCTATCTATCTTTTTAGCTTTTAGTTTTAATTCGTTTGAACCACCCAACATAGAACAACCACCATACATTGAACAACTCTTACACTCTTGTGTCCTAGTAGTTTGAAGATAAATATAATTTTCATCATTATCAATAACGTTCATTACTTCTCTCACTATTTATTACCTCCAATCCTGAATTACTTACATTCAAAATTTCTACTTCCCAATTTTCTTCATACTTTGATAAAAATTCTACCGTTTTATTTCTGACTTTTTCATAATCTTTATCTAAAAATCCAACAATGCTTGGACCTGCACCACTTATAAAATATCCCCTACTTCCAAACTCTAAAAGTTTAGAAGTAATTTCTTCCCAATGAGGGATAAAATCTTTACGATATGGTTGATGAATTTTATCTTGTAAGGCTATAGGCAAATTATCAAAATTATCAGTCATTAATGAAGAAACAAGTAATCCTAATCTGCTTAAATTAAAAACTGCATCTTCAAAAGGCAAACTTTTAGGTAGAATAGAACGAGCTTTTTTTGTAGGAAAATGAAAATTCGGTATTAACACAAGAATTTTCAGTTGAGAAGGAAGATCAATTTTTACATATTTTACTTCATTTTCTAAAAGGCAACCAACAGTCAATCCGCCAATTAACGCTGGAAGTACATTATCAGGATGACCGTCCATTTTCGCTGCCAAGAATATTATTTCGCTATTTGTTAATGGTTTCCCAATTAATTCATTTGCTGCAGTCATCCCTCCTGCAATACAAGCAGCACTGCTTCCTAAACCACGAGTAAGGGGAATGTTGTTCATAAGAGTTATACGAAGACCTTTAGGATGACAATCAACCTTATCAAACAAAGACTTCATGGATTGATATACTAAATTATTTTCATCATTCTCTATGTATTTTTTATCTTTATCGGGGATGATTATCTCAAGTCCTGTTTTAATTTCTTCAACTTCTATAATATTGAACAGTTCTAATGCCATCCCTAAACAATCAAATCCAGGGCCTATATTTGCTGTGGTTGCAGGTACTTTTACTTTGACCATTTCTTCAATCCTTTCTTTGTTTTTCTATCCTAAATTCAATTTGTTTTTTACTTTATTTAATATGTTTTCTTCACAAGAAAAATATTTGTTTATTATTTTTTTGTATAACTTCGCCATTTTTCTACATTCTTCATTTAGTTCTTCCTCATTTATTTTGCCGTCAAAAAAATCGTTCAATAGCTCTTCTTCTTTTTCATTCATCTAAATTTACCCCCTCTATCAGGTTCCTTAACTTGCTTCTTGCATAATGAAGTTTGCTTTTTACAGTCCCCAAAGGTATATTCATAATTTCGGAAATTTCATTATAGCTCATGCCATCTATGTCCCTGAGTTTTATGATGACCCTCTCATCCTGTTCTAACTTCTCCATTATATTTAAAATCATTTGATAATCAAGAGAATCCAAAGCTTCTTTCCTGACATCATTATCCGAAACTGCTTGTAAATTATAATTATTGCCTGATTCATCTTCTAAATTAACTGATCTATCTTCCTTTTTTTTATAATCCCTATAATAATTTTTGCCAACATTAACCGCTATTCTATAAATCCAAGTTGATAACTTTGAACGACCTTGGAAACCATCTATACCTTTAATTATTCTGATAAAAACTTCTTGCAAGGCATCTTCTATTTCATTTTGATTCACATAATTTCTTAAAATCCCGTAAATTTTAGGAGCATATTCTTCATATAATTTTTTAAAAGCTTCTTGGTCTTTTGTTTTTAATTCTTCAACAAACTTATCCTTATTCAATATGACCCTCTCCTGAAAAGAATTGTTCAAACAATTATATCATAATAATTAAACTTAGTTTGTATGAAAAAAATTTCCTGAAATTTTTTTCATATTTATAAAAAATGCAGCTAATCGTTTTTAATTTCATTTAATTGCTCATAAATGAACAAAATCAAGATTATTTGGATTTGAAACTTTGAGAAAAAAGGCATAAAATATTAGTAGAAACTTTTTCCCACAATATGATGATTAAACCATAAAGGAGGTTTTTCAAGATGGAGGAAACAAAAAAGATCAGTTTGTTTGACAATGCTGTTAAACAGTTTGACAGAGCAGCTCATATTATGGAACTTGATAGGAATATACGAGAAGTGTTAATAAAACCAAAAAGAGAATTAACAGTTAATTTCCCCGTTTGTATGGATGATGGAACTGTGAAGGTATTCACAGGTTATCGAGTTCAACATAATGTGTCAAGAGGTCCAGCCAAAGGTGGAATCAGATACCATCCCAATGTCAATTTAGATGAAGTCAGGGCCTTAGCTTTTTGGATGACTTGGAAATCTGCGGTTGTTGATATTCCATATGGTGGAGCAAAAGGTGGAGTAACTGTTGATCCTTTGAAACTATCGGATTCTGAATTAGAAAAGTTATCAAGAAGATTTTTCTCAGAAATACAAATCATTATCGGAGAAGAAAAAGATATACCAGCTCCCGATGTAAATACTGATGGGCAAATAATGGCTTGGTGGATGGATACATATTCAATGAATATAGGGCATACAACCTTAGGAATAGTCACAGGAAAACCTTTAGAAATTGGTGGTTCCGAAGGAAGAACCGAAGCAACCGGTAGAGGTGTTAACATCTGTATTCAAGAAGCGGTAAAATATTTAAGAGACAAAGGAAAATTAAACAAAAAAGATGAAGAAATAACAGTTGCAATTCAAGGCTTTGGGAATGTTGGTTCTTATTTGGCTTTAACTCTAACGGAAGAAACAGATTACAAACTAGTTGCAATCTCTGATTACAGTGGAGGTTTTTACAAGGAATCTGGGTTTACTGCAGAAGAAATTCGCAGATTAATGGAAAGAACACGAGGTAGAAAAGCGTTGTTACTGGATGTAAACGAGGAAGGTTATAAAGAAATTACTAATGAAGACGTGATTACTTTAGATGTTGATGTGCTTTCTCCTTGTGCATTAGAAAACGTAATCACTGAAGATAATGCGGATCAAGTTAAAGCTAAGATGATAGTCGAAGGGGCTAATGGTCCGCTGACTCCCGAAGCTGACGATATATTATTATCTAAGAATGTTTTCATCGTTCCGGATTTCCTTGCAAATGCTGGAGGTGTAACAGTCTCTTATTTTGAATGGGTTCAAGGGCTTCAATGGAACTTCTGGGAATTGGAAGATATTAGAAAAGCGTTACATAAAAAGATGAAAAATGCATTTTGTGATGTAGCAAAAACCGTCGAAAAGTATGAAGTAGATATGAGAACTGCCGCTTATATAAGAGCAATCGAAAGGGTTGCAAACGCTACAAAATTAAGAGGAATATATCCATGACACTAATTCCCCTTCTATGAAGGGGAATTAGCTTAAATTCACCTCTTGAAAGGTCTATTGATTTTTATTCCCCTCTTGAGAGGGGTGTCAGACTGAAAGTCTGACGGGGTGTGGTACATATAATTTGCTAAAAGCAAATTAAAGAGAGACTACCCCGGCTGCAGCACAAAACGCTGCATCCACCCCTTTTTGAAGGGGAATTTTACTTTCAAAACCAAAACCATCACTATTATGGTATAATTTAAATAGAACAAAAGTATAATTTAACCAAACTATAAATAACAAGGGGGAAGAAATGGGAGACTCTAATATAGCTT
>NZ_AUPM01000052.1 GCF_003265365.1 Petrotoga sp. 9PW.55.5.1
GATTTACTTGAATGTCCTATCTGTGAAGAAACAATCGTCTTATCAAAAGCATCAATAATATCCAGTATAGGAACAAAGCCATCGTATTTTGTTGGGATGAATTTGATGTCTCCTTCCCAGAATCTATTGGGAGCATCTATTTCATGATTATGTGGTCTTCTCTTTGGATGTTTGAAATGGTTTCTGTAAGCTCTAACAACACCTAATTCTTTTCTTATTCTGTAAATCTTTTTGTGGTTAACAATTATTCCAAGTTGGTTCTTAAACACAACAGATAACTTCTTATCTCCAAGAGATTTAAAGTAAAAAGTTGGATCGTTTGGATTGTTGTTTTCATATATGGAGATTATAATCTCTTTAATGCGTTCATCCTCAACTATTTGACCATTGATAGTATAAGAGAATCCTACGAATCTTTTTTGTTTTGGTTTAGCCTTGATAGTCTCAACAACAAAGAACAACCTTGTTTTGAAGTAAAAAGAGCTTGAACTCATATGAAAATAATCCAGAAGATAACTCAGGCATACACCATAATTTCTGTATTTAATAATAAGAATCAATTTACCAATATCTGTACAATTCACTTGTGGTTCATATTTTTTTTTAAAAGTTCAAGTTCATCTCTTACTATTCTCAGCTGTAATTCTTTTTCAAGAAGAATCTTTTCATAATAACTAAGTTTTCTTCTTAAGATAAACAGAATCATTAGAATTGTTATAATCATCCGACCTATCTATACCTGCTGATTCATAAATGATAGGAGGAATCTTAGAATAATCAGAAATCATAGACTTAGTTCTTCCTTTTTTGGTTTTAAACACAGAGTCATCATAATTAGATTTTTTGTACTTTTGTACCCATTGAGAAAGAGTGTTAAAAGGTATAGAATACTCATCAGAGAACTCTTTTAAAGATTTTTCACTGTTAAGATATTCTTTAACAAGTTGCAGCTTTAAATCACCGGAATAAACTTTTTTCTTTTTCATATTCTCACCCCTTATTTTATTTTATCATTTCCTTCATTTTTCTCCAATCTCTATGAGGGGTGATTATGTTTTTTGGTATATCTCAAAACTTCCTTGAATCCAAAACTTATTCTTTTTATTAATTTTATGTGTGTATGTCGTCCTTCTACTTTAGCCGTCGTTGTTCTATTAACGAAATATTGGAGTATTTCTTTTTCCCACCTTATATATGTTTTGGCCCATCTCCATACCTGAGGATCTTCACTTTCTTCCATCTTCTCTATCAATATGTGTAATCTTCTTTTCCCTTCTTCATACGTTTCTGCTTTATACATCCATTTCAACATTAGTAGGTATCTATAATACTCTTTTAGATATGGATG
The DNA here is from genome assembly GCF_003265365.1 of Petrotoga sp. 9PW.55.5.1. NCBI lineage: Bacteria > Thermotogati > Thermotogota > Thermotogae > Petrotogales > Petrotogaceae > Petrotoga > Petrotoga sp. 9PW.55.5.1. Next base: position 1,349 of record NZ_AUPM01000052.1, read on the forward strand.
TTCCTTCAATGTTTTGTATAATTTCTTTACCTTTTTCTTCTCTTTTAATAATTTCTTTCCATTCAAAAAGAATAATTTTACAGGTATCTTTTTATTGTTATTCGTTACTTCTTCTTCTATCTTTATACTTTCTCTTAGCTTTTTCTGTGCGTCTTTTACTACATGAAAATGGTCCGCTACTACTTTCACTCCAGGTAATTCTTCTTTGACTGCATTCTTAAACGAGGCTCTCATATCGATAGCTACTTCTGTTATCTTTTGCTTTATTTCATACGGTATTTTATTTAAAAATCCTTTCAACTCTTCTTTTTTGTCTGACTTCAATATCGCTATTGTGTTTGAGGTGTTTAATTCTACTATCGTCGTCACCATCTTAAACCCTCTAAATGAGTGTTCATCTATCCCTAACTTTATATCTTCCATATCTTGAAATTTCGTCCAATCTACTTTTACTTCAATCGAATCTAATAAATTACTCACAGTTCTCACACTTACACCAAACTCTTTCGCGGTTGCTGATATGCTCATCTTACGCAAACCCTTTACAATGTTTTCTGTCTCTGCTCTTGTTATTCTTTGCCATCTATAACTTATCTTCTCATCTCTGAAAGTTTTCCCTGTTTTTTTACACATGTATCTTTGTGGTCTGTGTATCAGATATATTCTTTGTGTTCCAACTTTGCCAGCCTTGATAATCCTTTCTTTTGCTTTACCGTTACGTACTATGTATTCTCGCTTGTCTTTACATCCTTTACATTTATACGGACATTCTGGTATCTTTACCTTTTTCGAATATTTCACTTCAAAGTAAATCTCTCCCTCTTTTCTCAAATCTTTTCTCTCTTTTAACTTAAAACCTTTGTCAATATCCAGTATTTGTGCTATAATTTTGTTGCTCCTGATATCATTTCTCTCTTTTTATTTTTATTTTGTGCTCTATGAGAAGTGATATCTTTTTTTACCCCTTTTGTCAAGTACCTCATCAACCATTTTTATTATACAGCCATTTTTTAGAAAACATTCCTCTTTTTCAATTGATAAGGTATCAATAGGTAAAATATTCCAAGTATGCTAGTTATTATACCGAAGACAAAGAACAAACTTTTCAATGAAAAAAATGCTGCCATTATCCCTGCAAAAGCATAAGAAAAAGGTCTCAGCGAATTATCTATCGTTGATCGCAACGCAAAAACCCGTCCCCTTGTGTTTTTAGGGGTAATTCTTTGAATCAAAAGATTTTCATTAATGTTTCCTATTTCAGTCATAACACCTAACAGCAACAACGCAATCAACACGTATATGTAACTGTTTACTAAACCAAGAGAAGACAAGAATACTCCCGCCAAAACGGAGGATAACATTAGTGCTACGTACTTCATTTTTATCTCTTTAATGGATGATAGAACAAGGGCGGTTATAAAAGAGCCTGCTCCCAACATTGTTTGCATAATTCCATATTCACCAGGACCTACTTTCAGTATCTCACTAGCCAATACAGGTAGGAAAACGAATATAGTGGTTCCAAAAAAATCATCTAAAGTCTCTAAGGTTATTAACCCTTTAAGCTGAACATCGGTCCATATCACTTTGAAACCTTCTCCTATATCTGAAAAAATCAAACCAGTTTTCCTAGCTTCCTCTTTTTTTCTGCCTTTTTCTTCTGCTTTAATGAACATTTCAGAAACTGCCGAGAAAATAAAAGTCAACCCATCGATTAAAATTGCCCATTTTATTCCCACTAAAGACACAATCACGCCACCGATTGCCATCCCAATAAGTTGAGAAAGTCTATCTGTCATTGAAATCATGGCGTTAGCTTGAGAAAGCTCATCATCGTTTACCATAATCGGGATTAACGACAACAAAGCAGGACCAAATAAAGTACCACAGATCTGTAATCCAAAAATGGTTATTATCAATACCCAAATTTGATAGAAATATGTTCCAAAGAAAATACCGAGTAAAATAAGGATTCCACCACTTATTAAATCTGTTATCACAAGAATATTTTTCTTTTTCCATCTATCTGCCCAAACACCTGCAAAAGGAGAAAAAATAATATTCGTAACAGCTATAGTACTTAAAACAGTACTAACTGCACCTACCCCGCCTATCTCAGCTGCAGCTGACCAAAGAATAGCTATAATAAAAATAGCAGATCCGACGCTGGATACTAGTCTACCGAAGAACAAAAGTAGAAAATTACGGTTTTTTATTAAAAGATGTAACCCTCCAGTTGATTTTGACATTTTATCTCCCCCTTTAAGATTTTTGAATATCAAAATAAATATTCTACAAAGATTATAATATATTACTTTAAAAAAGTCAAGTATTTTATTAAAATTTTTAAAGTAATGCCGTAATTTAAATAAAAAAGTAACTCCCGCATGCTACTTCGGGAATTTACTCTTAAGAGAAGATATTATACTGTCTTCTATGATATTTGATAATACAATATAAGTATAAATAACTATTTTCTTTGAAAAATGAGTGGGTAGTAGAACGCGTATACTCTCTGAACTTTTAAGTTCGTTCTAAAGTTTGTTCGCTACCCACCTTCCGCCCATAAATCCGATACTTGATTGACCTTTCAAGGCCGTATTAGCAAGGATGATTGTAAAAGGCGGATTTTCAAACAATACTAAAGTGGGGTGAAAAAATATGTATTTTGTAGGTATTGATATTTCTAAAAATTCTTTTCATTACTACGTCTCCAATTCAGATAGAATCAAAATCGTTAGCGGTAAACTCAAACAGAATATGAGTGGTTTCACAACTTTCGACAAGATCCTTAAAAAGAGTTCAGAAAAAGTGAAACTCTTCGTCATTCTAAAAACGATAATATTGATTCCAAGCTGATCTCCATTTGGTTAAAAGGAAATGCCCCGAAGGGGTTCAAGGAAATAAATGTTCTTGTGAATAAATTTTACAACATTCAACTAACAAAAAGCGAATCAATTTCAAAGACATACTTACTATCTAACCACTACCCTATTTCGATGACAATTAATTATGATCTAACACGACCTTAAAACTCGGCTGTATACTAAAAATACTTTTTGAATAAGGTAAAAGGAGAGAAAGATGTTAATCTTTTAATGAGTAAACCTTACAAGAAATACGATAACGCTCATATGGAACGGCACTGAGACTTTGCTTTGGGCTTCCTTCAGATTCCACTTCACGATGAACACCCTAGTCTTCGACTACTGGTTTCTGCCATCTACCCCACAACAGGCTTTCACCGCTTAGCTATTGCCCACGCTGACTAACCTTTAAGAAGTAGATAAATTAATTTTCTATCTCCTATTCCTTTCTAAACGGGGATTTAGGTAAATTGTCTGGTAGAAAATTTACTTTTTCTCAAGCGCTCTTTTACAAATAATGTTAGATATTTTTCTGGATCATATTTAACATTAGAACAAACAGATTTAGACATATCTCCATTTTCACTTAAAGCTTCCGCCAAGCAACCACCTCCACATAGAGCAAAGACTTCACATTTTTTACACTTATCTTGGTTAAGAGGGTTATAACCTTTCAGTGTTTCTAAGTTCTTTAAGTATGCTTTGTTAGGTTTTTCATCATAAATTGTTCCAATTACAAAATCATCCATTTCACCACTTGTGCCCCAACAAGTAGCTATTCTTCCGTCTGGTAATATATGAAAAACTTTTAAGGAATTAGCTCCACAATGTAGCATCCTTGGAAACGATAGAGGTAAATCTACATTTTTAAATCCTTTAAAGCGAGCTAATTCATGGAATTTTAAAGACATTAACCCCCACTGTGAAGAACTACATGTTAACCCTTCAAGTTTATCTCTTATGGTTTCACAAAAGTTTTGAATTTGATGAAAGCCCAGAATTAAATTACTTTTTTCTGCATATCCATTTTTTTTCAAGTAATCTAATAAGTCATTTATTCCGCTTATATTTTGAGGCCATACATTTATCCTCAAAATAACTTCTTTACAGTACTTCAAGGCATTATCCAAACCTTTAATTACATCCTGGAACGACCCTTCTCCATTTCTATAAGGTCTCATTTTATTATGATAGTATTCGGTGCCATCCATAGTAATTTGAGTAGAAACCCAATTATGTTTTTCAAAAAACCTGCATTTTTCTTCATCCAATAATGAACCATTAGAAATTAATCTTGTTGATAAACGATTCTTACCTACTTGACTTTCTAACTTCGTTACTATTTCTTGAATTAAAGGGAATTTTAAAAGTGGCTCTCCACCAGTTAATGTTAAAGTTAGTTTCTCATCATCGGAGGCATCAAATTTTTTCTTTATAAAATTTACTATTAGCTCACTATCATTTTTTTTAAAAGTTATATTTCTATTTTTGTTTTCTTCACCTTGAAAACAATACACACAATTGAAATTACAGTTCAAAGTCAAATATAGTACAAAAGTAAGAGAAATGTCATTTTTTGCTTTCTCAAAATTAGTATAAAGTATTTCACTTTCTATGGCCTCATTCTTGACAATAAAACCATTTTCATAAAGATATTTTACAACATTTGGGTTAGAATCTAAATAAGAATTAGGGTTTTCTACAATATCTTTCACTGCGGTGTCACCTATCATTACCTTTGATGTTAGATTAGAAAGAAAAACAAATTTCCCATTTTCATAAGGTACAATATATGTAGTTTTCGCCTTTCTCAAATTTTGCTTTTCCATAATTATTTCTTACCTCCTCTTTCAAAATAAATATTTATTGTCTTCCGTAATTCTTAACTCGCTTTAAACAAAACCTTTTAATTCAAAAATTTAAAAAATATCTCCATCAACGTAAGTTACATGCAATCTGCTTTAGCTCCCCTTTGTCCAGCAGCTCATCCCGAGCAGGATGAAAGGACACCGCCCGTAACCCTTTTAAAATCAAAGTCTTGTTTTCTGAAATCCTTTTTGGTTCTCTTCCAAAAAGTGTGGGTAGAAAAAATTAAATATGAATAAATGATTAAATAATCTGGTATCATGTAAGAAAACACAGAATAGATAAGGAGTGATATCAGAGAAGAAAAGAACTACCAAAATTCTTTGAGCAGATACTGAATATAACAGATCCATGGTACATAGCAAGGATAGAACAACATGGAGATACAATCAACATATATGTGGATTTCAAAAAAGGTGCAAAGTTTGAATACAACGGTAAATATTACAGTGCATATACTCCCGTCCAAAGGATATGTTCCCCCTTTCAAAGCTGGAGCAAGGTAACACTTTCAAAAAGCAAAGATAATATTTGATAAATTCAAAGAAATATTCGATTACAATAAATCTTCTTATGCTGCAAAGTATTTTCTTTAGTGCCCTAGATAAACTTAATTTAACTCCAGCTTACTTACCCACTTTTTTCATGAGAGAACCATTAAAATTATTCATATTAAAGCTAAGAATGCTGCCCAGCGTAATAATTCCATTCTCTTATTTTGTACTAAACATTACCATTGCCACACATATCATACTTACAAGTTGACTCAAATTCGACGTTATTCAATTCTATTATCTCTATTTTATCCTTTGTGTTATTTTCCATTATGAAAACACCTCCTTTCCCAAAATCTTTAGTTAAACCATTGTATAAAGTGTTCAATTTTAATAGAGTAATAATACTATTTTTACGCTGGGCAACATATAGGACACTGATTAAGATAACTGATACTAAGAACCATTTGAACAGATATTGAATATAACAGATCCATGGTACATAGAAAAGATAGAACAATAACCCGATACACTCAATATATATAAAGACATAGAGTCCATATGTATGGATATGTCGGTACCTTTCAAAGCTGGAGCAAGAAAACATTTCCCAAAAGCAAAGATAATATTTGACAAATTCCATGTACTTAATGTATTAAGTGCCCAACTTGATAAAGTGAGAGCCAGAGAGAATAAAGGGTACCATGAGATACTCAAAAGGACGAAATACTTGCTATTAAAAAATCCTAACAACCTTACCAAGAAAGATAAAGTTAGACTCGATGAATTGATGGAATATCAACATCTTGGCACACTTCAAGCCTACGGATCGGTACTTGAGTTTAAAAAGATGTTCGATTACAAGAAACCTTCTTATGCAGCTAAGTATTTTAAACGATGGTATGAAAAGGTAATAGAATCAAATATACCCGAAATGATTAAAGCCGCTAAGACTCTCTTAAATCACATAGAAGGTATCTTGTTACACATAAAAACGAATATTTCAAACGGTAAAATAGAAGGTATGAACTCTAAACTTAGAGGATTTACTAAAAGGGCTTTTGGTTTTAAAACATTAAAGAATTTAAAAATCACTATCTTTATTGCCTTTGTTGCTTCTTGTACAAAGTAAAAGCCCTAACCAAGCATTTACCCTACTTCTTCCACAACACTTACCATCTCTGTGGGTTCTACTCCATCTGTTGATCCTGTAATGCGACCATCTCCACCAAAAACAAATATACCACTCAATAGCAGACCTGTGATCAACAAAACAACAAAAAATCCCTTCATCCTTTTTCACCCCCTTGAATTATTTTTTTAATTTAAAACTAATATCTCAAATAATTCAATCCCTTATTTTAATCATACCCTTTTCCATATGATTTTCAACTGTTTTTTTAATTGGTTTCAAATATACATTGATAAAGTATTACAGAGATCGGTCAAAAAAAACTTATGTTAAAATCAAACTTGATAATTTTTGTTATCTTTAAATTACTTATATTCTCTTTTTCTTTTTTTATCTGTATTATGGTACAATTGTGTTTGAATGGTTTCAATCTATTTTTAGAAAAATTTCTAAGTTGAATTGAAGTAAACGAATATTCCATTATTATAACGCTGTGTAAATATTTCATGAGGTTAGGGAGGTTCTTAGAATGAATCTTCGATCTTTGGTTGAAATTGTGAATAAAGGATAGATTTTGATTCTTTACTAACAAACGTTCAAAAACCAAAAATCTACACAAACAAAAATATAACCTTCAGCGAACATTCCTTTTATTTGGGAAGGAAAGATGTTGTAAAAAAGTTTGTGAAAGACTTGAATAAAAAGAATTTAAAAGAGTTCATTGAAAATTACGTTAATCTTGATGCAAGCCAAAAAAAGATATTAGAAAAATTCATAATGAATTACGGTAGGTACTATGATTTAAAGGATATACCAAAAGAATTCACACCGAAAGTACCAAAAGAGATTAATCCATTCGTCAAAAAATACACGTTGAAAAGAAAGCCTTCTGCTGTTTCTTTTTATGTTTTTGAAGGGGAAGAGAGAGAAGAGTTGGTGGAAATTAGCAACAATTTTTAATTGAAAAACGCCCATGTTGGGCGTCTTTACAAAATTATTTCAATAACTCTTTTAGTTCTTCTATGGTTATTTCTAACAAATTATCCCCTATGTAATCTATCGTTTTTTCATCCGCTTTTCTTATCTTATCTTTTATCTCTTCGGTTAATTGGTTACCGAATCTTTTGCTTAATATTCTAATTGCAAATTCTCTTTCACCCTCTAATCTAGCTTTTTCTCTGTCTCTTTTTGCTATCTCTTCTAATGTGTTAAACATTTTTGGCACCTCCATTTTTTCTAGCTCTTTGTATCTTTCTATCGCTTTGTATCCCTTCTTTCACATCCGTTAGCTATGCCTACTTATAGACATAAATACATTCCAACCAATTCCTTATTTGAATGACTATTAATTATGATATAACTTGAACTCAAGACTAATTAACCTCTATTTTTGAGAAAGAATCAGGCTCGCTTTTTCTTAATCTAAAACTGCATCTGGATTATTTTCTTCTAGGTTAATTACTACTTTATTAAATAACATTAAAACACAAACGACAATCAAAATCAAACCAGATAGAATGAACATAAGTCCTATCCCCTGTTTTTCCCAACACCTATTAAAGAGCCAATCCACGTATTCGCTAATGTGCCTCCATCTATAAGAAGTGGATTGAATACTTTTTCTGCCAAAACACCTGATAATACAATTGCAACTGGGGTTATAATTTTCAAAAGTCCATCTATCACAGCGCCCACTCTTCCCAAAACGTTACCCTCAATTTTTAGCTGCATTATGGTACCCAATGTAGCATTTGTGAATGGAACAGGCAACATGAATATGAAAAATCCCACACCAATTATATACCAAAGAGGCGATACACCCATCACACACAAACCTATACCTGATAGTATGAGCCCAATAAATATCACTTTTACCCTATTTTTAATAGTTGGTATAACACTTGCAACTAACCCTCCTAAAACTAATGCTATTCCCGATATGGAATTTACCATCCCATAAATTACGGAATTATAATTACCCATTATTATTGGGCCAACAAGTACTATGCACAAATTAGCTATGAAATTTAACAGGGCGAATACAGCTATGAGTGAGAAAAAACCTTGTTTTCCTTTTAAATATGTGAGGGTATATTTAAAATCATTGATTATATTACCCATATTCACCCTTTTATCTTCGATAACAGGCTGTGGGATTTTTTGTGATAGGACTGTTCCTATTGCTACAAAGAATGTTATAAAATCGATTGTTAATAAACCTGATAAATCAATTAAAGGGTATAGAGCTCCTGCTACTACAGGTGCTATTATATTTTGAATGGATGGGATTAATTGCATCATTCCATTTGCCCTACCAAGGTTTTTCTTAGGAACAATTTCCGGGATAGAGGCAGTGAATGCAGGACTCTGAAATGTCCCAAATACTGCAGATATGAAGTTAATTGGGAAAATCATCCATAGTTTCATTTGCCCCGTTATAAGCAATATGATCATAACCATTTTTAAAAGTGCGTCAAATGCGTCTGTGAATATAATTATATTTTTCCTGTTTTTCCTATCAGCAAATGTCCCTGCGATCGGTGCAAAGATTATCCCTGGTAAAATCCGCATTAAAACAGTCATAGTAAAAGTCATTGCACTTCCAGTTGTTTCTAGAACCCACACAGATAACCCAAAAGTTGTCAAACCAGAGCCTAAAATAGAGACGAATTGGCCTATCCAAATTATCGTAAATTTTTTGATTGATTTTTCTGGATTTGACTTATTTTGATTCATCCCTTTTAACCTCCCGATAATACCTTATGGAAACAAGTATTAATCTAACTATTTTGATTTCTCGACATTCTGCACTCCTTCTCTCACA
>NZ_AUPM01000053.1 GCF_003265365.1 Petrotoga sp. 9PW.55.5.1
CCTTCTCTCACAGTTCTTATTGCAGTACCGATTTTGATTAATAGTGTAATTGTAATAAGGCTTCCTATAAATGCTAACAACCAATTGTAGCGAAAACCTATCTGATCCGCAATATAACCACTTACTAAAGGAATAGTAAAACCAAACAAGGATCCAGCAGCAGAAATAGCTGAAATATAAGATGCTCTCCTCTCACTTGGAATGAAATCATGAACCCATACTGAACTTGCACTCATATCTATGCCCAATCCCAATTCGATTAAACAGGCTCCTATGTAGAAAGCAACAATTGAAGTGTGAGAAGCGATTGTAATAGAACCTATTGCAATTAAACCTTGCCCCATTATTGATACTTTCACACCTTCAAAACGCTTTAGAAGTATGCCTGCTAAACTATTTCCGACTGCTAAAACTACAAGAAAAATGGCCATTGTGAAACCTAAGTATGCAGTAGGCAATTTAAGCTCTTTAACCATATATAATTGCCATATCATTACAAAGGTCTGGAATGCGATTCTTCCTGTCATAGAGCGAATCAAAATTAATCTCATCGTGGTACTTTTAAAAATATCAATTGTGTTTCGAACAAGGGCTTTCCTAAATGAAATTGCCCTATCTCCGTAATTTTCATTTAAAATGAAAATAAGAATGATGGATGTTCCAAGTCCCATTATACCAGCAACCAATAAGGGAAAATCCGGACGACCAATTGCAAGAAGAGAGGATAATAAAGCCACAATGGCACCGAATATTAGTGAAATTGCATTTGCATTCGGAAACACTTTCGTTTTTAAATGCGATCGACCCTCTTTAGTAATTTCATCTACAAACCAAGCTCCTGGAGTACCACTAATCAACGATACGCCGACTGCCCACAATAAAATACTCAAGATAAAAGTGAATAGATTACTTGCTTGGAAAAATACCAGTAAACCGATGGACCATATAAAAAATCCTAACACTAACGATCTTTTCCGACCGTATTTATCAGCAATGTTTCCAGTTGGATAGTCAAATATACTTAACGCTATTGAAGAAATCGCTAATACCTGGCCGATTTGAAATGAAGTTAATCCCCTTATACCCATATGAGCAACATAGACAGTCCCAAATAATTTATCAATACCCTCATAAAGCATAATAATAAAATAATATTTCATTATTGTAGAGTCAAGTTTGATTGATTTACCAAAACGCCACATAGGTGCTACCCCCGGTTTTTATAAGATCACTACCTGATGAATGAACTATAATTCCTTTTAAGTTTTTATCTTTCATTCTGAGCATCTTTGACATACTGTTTCTTAAATAATTCTCGGTAACTTTCATTCTTTTTGTATAATTCTATGTGTGAGCCGGAATCAGCTATAGTTCCGTTTACCATAAAATATATTTTATCTGCTTTTATTATTGTTGAAAGGCGATGAGAAACCAATATTATCGTCATATCTTTTTCCTTTTCCTTTAGACTTTCAAATATTAATTCTTCAGTGTGTGAATCCATTGCAGAAGTAGCTTCATCCAGCAACAGCACCTTAGGGGGATGTAATAATATTCGAGCTAAATTGACTCTTTGCTTTTGCCCACTGGATAAGAGCAAACAGTTTTTATTAAGAGACTCTGAAAATTCTGTTAGTTGTGTGATTTCTAAAATCTTATTTATTATACTTTTTTCAACTTTTTCACCTAATAAGATATTCTCTTCTATACTTGCATTGAATATAAAAGGAGAACCTTCTACATATTTTATATTTCTTCTCAAATCTGAAAGATCATATTGTGAAAATTTTAATTTATTTAACAATATTTCTCCTCTTTGCGGTTTATATAATTCAGTTAACAGTAAAAGTAAAGTACTTTTCCCTGTTCCGGTTGATCCAACAATGGCTATCTTTTCACCTTTGTTGATTTGTAAATTTATATTCTTTAATATATAATTATTTTCCTCATATGAGAAGAAAACATCGTGGAAATCAATTGTAAATTCTTTTGGAAAGGGCTTCCCTTTACGTACTTTTTCCTCTTCTTGGTTTAGTAAAGTTTCAATTCTATTTATTGATGGAAAAGCAGCAGGTGTGGTAGTGAAGAGAAAAGCAAGGTTCCATACTGGGACATATAGCCTTCCAACGAATGTGAAAAAGGCGATCAGCGTTGGAATATCTACTAAACCCCTCATTGATAAAATTGCACCTATACACAAAATAATAATAGGTAAACCTTCTTCAATATACATAGTTATACTATTATATAGTTTTTCATAAAAACTTTTGTTTTTCATAGAATTATGCCAGTTGCGGATCTTGTTTTGAAAAAGATGGTAAAAATAGGCGGTTTTTTCCAATAATCTTATGATAATTGCTGAATTTATCCCTTCTTCTATTGATTTTACAACATTATCGTTTGCCTCTCGTTCTAACAAAGACATACTTTCCATCTTTGGTTTGAACTGCTTTTGGCATAATAAGTATATGGGCAAGGAACAAACAAATATTATCGCTAAATAAGTATTTAATTTAAAAGCGACATAACATCCTACCGAAAACTCAGCTATTGCCTGAAAAACAGATGTGAAAAAAAGCGCTTCTTCTCCAACTATGTCAATATCAGAGGTGAATCGCGCCATCAATTCACCTGATGGCTTCCTTTTATGGTACGAAGCTGGCAACTTTAGAACCTTTAGATATAATTTCTCACGCAAGTTTCCTTTCACTAACAATTTCAAAATGTCTCCATGATAATCACAAAAAAACCAAATGAAACGTGTGAAGGAATAAATAACAAGAATCAGTATAGCTGTAATTAAGGCATTTTTCATTCCTTGCCCATCGTTTATTGTTGTAATTTCTTGCATCAAGTTTTCGATTAAAAATGGAGTCACGGCTACTAATGGTATTGATGAGAAAATTAGTATGAAATTTATGAATAACTCTTTTTTAAAACGAGAGACCTCTTCCCAAAGAAAATACAAGGCGTGTTTATATTTCATTAAAGTTCCTCCAATGTAACAAATTCTGAGTTATATAATTCGTTAATGAAAAAAACCACGTCTTCTTTGATTTTATCTCTTTTTACTTCATTATTGTATTTTTTATCTAATTCTTTTATTATATTTCTTATTTCATTTTCTCCTTTTTCAATTAGCCTCCAAATCTCGTTACCACTTCCTTCAATTAGTCTGTATGTTTTCCATTGATGATCCCATAAATAAATTTTATCATTCTCTTCTTTCTTTAAAACTTCTCTTCTTAAGAAAACTTTTTTATTAATCATGTCTCTTATGAAATTATTTTTTAGTTTTTTCACTTTTGAACATATTTCGATATTGTTTTTGTAATAATAAATTATAGGACATAATTGGGAACAAATTGTACGATGCTCACAACTTGAACATATAGGAAATTGGGTAAATTGTCTTGCTCTAAACAATTTTTTAAAATTAAGAAAAGTTTGATTATAATCACTTTTTACCATCTCTTCTAAAGAGCGAATGTTTTTAATATTTATAGATTCAATCTTATAAGCGCCATCATTTAAAAGATTTTTATTATAAAGTGGATTATTAGCTACCCCACACGGATGCAATTCACCATCTGCTTGCATATAAAACATTCCATCACTTGCTGTACAATTTGTAAATTCAGGATTAAAACTAAAATTTGCCAAGTATTTTTTATTTAAATACTCAACCAGAGAAAATACAGTATCTAATTGTACAAAAAAATTTGAGAAATACTTTTGATTGTTTCTTAGTTTTCTAGCTAACATCTCCATTTGCTTAATAGATTCATCCTTAGAATAATCAAATTTTCCATTTGATGCATTTCCTGAGGAATATAATTCCATAATATCTATACCATCTAGGCCCATATTCATTGCCAAATCTACGATTAAAGGTATTTGATGAATGTTATAGTTCAACATTGTAAAGGCAATAAATACTTTGATTTTACTCTTCAATTCATTTCTTTTATTAAGAAAAACTTCTAAATTTTTTATAACCTGGTCAAATACCCCTCTTCCTCTGATTCTATCGTGAACCTCTGAGGTAGCCCCATCAAGGCTTACTGTTATGGAATCAACTTCTGAAAAAACAAGTTTTTCGCAATTTTCAGGTGTCAGAAACAAGCCATTAGTGTTTACAGTAACCATTAATCCTTCTTTTTTTGCAAAACTACATAATTCAAAAATATCCTTTCTACAAAATGGTTCTCCACCAAGGAGATGTATATGTTTGACTCCTGAATTCGCTATTTTTTCTATAGCATTCCTAGCTTCTTCTGTTGTAAGGTCTTTTCCAGAATGGTAAATATTGTTTTTTCCATATCTATCATTATTATAACAATGTATACATGATAAATTGCAAAGTTGTGTAACATCCCAAATCAAAGTTTCTGGCATAATATTCAGCATTTTGTCACCCCTTATTTGGAAGAAGAGAAGAGGAATTTCCCTTCTCTTCCTTAAGCATTTTTATTCCACTATTTCATTTTAACAATATTTAACAAAGATAGTCTTTGTTGTGAAAGCTTATTTTGTACTAATTGGCCAGGTTTTTTTACACATCCCCATTCCGGATCTTGCTGTAATGATACTTGGATCATAATTTGATCTAGGAAGTTTAATTACTGGACTAGAATAATTTTTTCTCGTCCCAGAATTAGTTCTTGACATCGCATTTCCCTCCTTTCATTTTTATTTTTCACCTTTTTCCCTGCAGGTTTGCTACTTGCCGGCAAATAATTCCTCTCCTCACAATCTTTTCCTTCAAAAACTTATCTAGATACTTTCTTAAATCTTCTAAGCTTTTTCAAATGTTTTTTTTCACCTAAAGTAAATACTTCAACCAAACATTTACTCTATTTCTTCCACAACACTTACAATCGTTCTGGGTACTACACCATCTGTTGATCCTGTATCGAGATCTTCTCCACCAAAAACAAATAAACCCCCTAATACCAGAACAGTGATTATCAAAACAACAACAAATTTCTTCATCCTCTTTCACCCCCTTGAATTATTCTTTTAATTTAAAACTAATATCTCAAATAATCCAACCCTCAATTTTAATCATACACTTTTCCATATGGTTTTCAAGTGTTTTTTTAATTAGCTTCAAATATGTATTTATAAAGTATTACAGAGATCGATCAAAAAATACCTATGTTAAAATCAAACTCGATAATTTTTGTTATCTTTAAATTACTTATATTCTCTTTTTCTTTTTTTATCTGTATTATGGTACAATTGTGTTTGAATGGTTTCGGTTTATTTTTAGAAAATTTCTAAGTTGAATTGAAGTAAACGAATATTCCATTATTATAACGCTGTGTAAATATTTCATGAGGTTAGGGAGGTTCTTAGAATGAATCTTCGATCTTTGGTCAAAATTGTTAATAAAGGACAGTTCATAAGACCAATTTTGAATTATGTTGTTCATTACTTAGAAAGTGATAAAACAGATAAAAATAAAAACATTGTCAATTACATAAACGTTTTGAAATTAAAATGGGATGTTAAATATAATGAAGCCCTTGAGATAATAGATAAAGAGATAAAGGGGTTGAAAAAAGGTAGTTTGTATTGTCTAATTTTAGTTGAAAAGATAAGTATTTTAGTCAATCTTTCTAGAAATGAAGAGATTAAAGAAGTATTCAATCAATTGAAGGAAGAATTCGAAAAACTTCCTAAGTATTTAAGAGGAATAGTCGTTGAGAAGTTAAAGAATGTTCGTGAATTAAATTTTGAAGAAAAAGATTTGCAAACCATTAGGATTTGGAGTGAAAGTTATGAAAATACTCCCGCCACCAAAGGCTTCATATTACTATCAAAATCAAGAGGAAAAAAGAATGAAGAACAATACGATGAAGCAGTTTGTTTAAACATCGAAGCATTTAAGATTTTAAAAACTGTTCCACATCCTTCTGGCATGGTGCAGGCTTTAAACAATATATCTTGGTGGTTGAAAGATACAAACAAAGAAAAGGCTTTAGCTTTTACTTTTCCATTAGGATTCTATCTTGGTTACTATTTTCATGATGATAACTTTGATGTTTTCAATTCCCTTGATACTATGTTTCAAGTACAAAAGAATAATAAAGATCCTTTGGTTTATGAGACCGCCTTTATTTTTTCACGTTTAGTTTCATCGCTGAGTGGTGATAAGAAAAAAATAATATGGAATGAGTTTGGATATACCATTCATGATGTCAGATGTTTTGTTTTGAATATTAGAAATAGAAATTACTTAAACACAAAAACGCTAAGAGATTTCATAAGGAAAGAGATAGGAAAAGAAAAGATACCCATAGATTCAATAAATGTTTCTGAAAGAACATTAAAAGAGTTTTTATCTGCAAAGACACAGTACATTCAACCAAGTATCTTGAGAAACATTATAGATGCTCTTGAGTTTGAAATCACCACATCCGCACCTATATGTATAATCAAAGAATTGAAAAAGAAGGATATAGATAAAAAGTTTGAGATAAACCTTGAAAAGTTTAAAAACCTTTCAAAAGAAAGGCAAATATCAGAACTCTTTACATCTTACCTCGTTCATTACTACAAAGAAGAGATCGATCTAAAAAAGATAATTAAAGAGATACAAGATGACAGTTTAATTGAAGAAAGATGTGATTACTACACTAAAGAGTTAATAAACTCTGTCTTTGAAAGAAATCAAAAGATAGAGTTTAATTCTTTACTAACAAACGCTCAAGAACCAAAAATCTACACAAACAAAAATATAACCTTCAAAGAACATCCTTTTTATTTGGGAAGGGAAGAAGTTGTAAAAAGATTTATGAAAGACTTAAATAAAAAGAATTTAAAAGAGTTCATTGAAAATTACATTGGTCTTGATACAAGACAAAAAAAGACGATAGAAAAGTTCATAATGAATTACGGTAGGTACTATGATTTAAAGGATATCCCCAAAGAATTCACACCGAAAGTACCAAAAGAGATTAATCCATTCGTGAAAAAATATACGTTGAAAAGAAAACCTTCTGCCCTTTCTTTTTATGTGTTTGAAGGGGAAGAAAGAGAAGAGTTTGTGGAAATTATCAGCAATTTTTAAATCGGGTAGGAGGTAGATAATTAATTAATTAATTAATTTATTTATTTATCTACCGTCCTTCCTCATCTTCCAATGAGTATTATGACCTCTGCTAACTTCTCAAGATTCAGCCATACATTGCTGCATGGGTTGCCTTAACAGCATGTTCTTGAGATCTCCCCAGGTAAGTGCAATAACTTTCATCCCATATATCCGCCAGATCTACTCCGTGAAGTTCTGGATAGCTGTTGGACTTCGTTTTGTTAGGCAAACTCGTCCACTCCACTTAGCCTTGTATCTGGTTCTTGTTCATCGGACCGGGACTTTGTCTTGGGCTTCCTTCAGATTCCACCTCACGATGGACACCCTTGCCTTCGACTAGTGGTTCCCGCTACCTGGCCCACAACGGACTTTCACCGCTTAGCTATTGCCCATGCTGGGCAACTTGGTCGGCTTTTAGTTTAAAGTATGGTCTATTTTTTGTCTTTAAGCTTGAGATCTTATAATAGATTTTTATTCAATAACTTATCTATCTTCAATTGGAAAAGATACGAATTTAGGAATACCCTGAGTTTGACAATTACAAAAATGTAAGAATTCTAAAACAGGCATGAATAAATGTAAAAAAGCGTTTTTTGCTTTCTGTGTTTTTCAAAAGTGTCACTACATCAAAAATTTTTTTCAAAAAAATAGGCGATTTATTCTCTCAAACTCGCTTTCTTTCGTTCGGTTTACTGAAAAACCATCTCTCAACTGTCAAACTCAAGAGAACACATTGTGATGAATTTCATATCTTAGATCATGCAAAGAACGCTTGAATTAGAACAAAAATATTTGTTATTAAGTGCAACTAAAATACTCCAAGACAAGCGGTTTTTATGCATGACGCAGGTTGAACCTGAGTAAAAAATTTTCTTTTATTTTCTTCAACCTCTTCAGGACTTGTCTGAGTAATGTTACCGAGCCTATACCTTTTATCATCTTTATGTTGATAACATGGATATATACTTCCATCCGAATCGATTACTATAGATTGTCTTGTGAAAGGGCAATCGCTCAATCTTGGAGGAGCTCCAAACTTCATAATTGAATAAATTAATCCTAAATAGTATTCTTTATTATTTTGTTTAGCCCATGAATTTAAGCTGTTTAATATTAAAGATTGTTCTTGCTTGGAGCAATTACCTAAAAATAGTGGGTTATCTTCTCCAACTGCAATAGGATGAAACCTGATTCCAAAATTATTCCGCCTTGCAAAATTTATTAGTTCTTCAATTTGATCAAAATTACCTTTACTAATAATAGAGGTCAAATACCTGCGCCTGACCTTATGATCGCGTAGTTTTAAAATCCCTTCCATTGTTCTTTCAAATCCACCACGATGTTGTTTGTGATAATTAGAAGATATACTGTCTAAACTCACACAAACCTCAACATTATTATCACGAAAGAAACTTGCATGTTTATCAGTTAGTAATGTGCCATTGGTCAAAACTCTGGTATCAATTCCGTATCTTATAGGTATCTCCACAAACTCAAAAAAATCTCTCCTTAATAAGGGCTCTCCTCCAGTAAAGGTAATGGATTCTATTTTCATTAAATGCATGCATTTTTCAACCCATTGTTCAACATCTGAAGGTTTTAAACGAGTGGGAGAATAGTGAAGGTTACCTACCTGGTAATAGCAATAGGAGCAACTTAAATTACAACCACCCATAATTAAAAAAGATTGATGGAGCATCTCTTCACCTCTTATTGGAAATATCCCGAAAATAACTTTATCAGGAAATGAATGTCTATTTTTGCTGCTGATGCAAATCTGCTTAAAAATTCATCAACTTGAACAATTCGAGTGCTAGAACAAAGTAACTCATTTAAAAGATTGAAGTAACTATTTGTTCCTAATGTTTCAAATATATCGTGCCATTTCAACAATAGAAACGCATACTTTTGAAATTTATTATTTGAAATTTCATTTTTTTTGTACCAGTTTAAACGACGCTCTAAAAAGGAATGCCCAAAACGGTAAGTATCATATAATAACTGTAAATGTTCTGCTATTGTTTCTGTAAGTAACGATGCACCTTTACCCCTAAACTTAATATTATTTCCAAACCACTGATGAGCGATTTCATGGGGTAAATAACTAAATAGTAGAGTTTCTGGACTGGCTAGCAATTCCTTTCGAAATAATATTAAATGTGAAAAACTTACTGCATTCGCAATATCTCCTGAATATGTTGAAATGTGAAGATACTTAAGAGGTTTAAAGTGGTCTTCATAATATTGAATAATTTTTGTAATTTCTGATTTATAATCCCATTTATCTTTAAGTGGAACATTAGATATAACTGATCCGTAATAATAACTGTATTGAAAATTGCTAGGTTCGGTCTCTATATTAATTACGATATTTCTAATATCTTCAAAAAACAATTCATTTTTGTTAGCTATACTATGATTTGAAGAATAATAAAGAGAACTATCATTAATTTTTACAACAGCTGGACAAGAAATTGTCCAGGTGGGGAGTGTAAAAGATCCTTTTTGTGACGTTAGCAACAATGAAGATACATCTTCCCAGACAAGTATATAACTTAAATTTATCCTACTTATTCCTTCATGAAGTGCCCCAATAATAAAAGGGCCAAATCTTTGATAATCAACAATCATTAAATCATTGATTGATATTTTTTTTATTTTTTTTATTTTTTCTTCAACTAATAGTATCAAATAAGAGTCTATATTAACTCCTCTTATTTGGTACTGTACATTTAGGGTCAATTCATTTCCTACTTTTTCGATTACAATATTTGCTTGGCATTTATCAAAAAGCTCATCTCTACCATCAAAAAAAACTGTTAGCCACTCTATCGTATTCTCAGTATAGTAAGCAACAAAAATCTTCCTTTCTCCTTTTTTACCAAAAAGGACTAAAAAGAACTGATCCCCATCTTCGATAGGTATATAAGGAATTAAATCGTGAAAGTCGATCCAATTACCGTTAAGAGATAAAATTTCTATCTTTTTTTTATTGTAAAGAAAATGTCTTATTGTCATGACATAAATCATTCCAAAATTGTTATCGTAGGTTCATCAATTATGATGTCATAATGATACTCAGTGGAAATTTGCCCACCTATATCTGTATTGTTACCAAAACCAAAATGGCAAGTTCCGTAAGCCTTTTCACCTGAAGATAACGAAAATAGCTTAGCCATTGATCTATTGGTGCCTATACCAAATTCCCCTAAAAAGGATTCATTAGGTATTTTAAGAAACCTTTCATCTTCAAATCTAGCAACACCATTCTTTATACTAATCTCTATCTTTTTCTTACCCACTTTTGTTACTAGTACTCCATTTGAAGCTTTTTCAATGGGCGCAAAAAAGACCTCTCCACATGGCAGTTGCAAAATACTTTTATTCGTTTTGTTAATAAGACAATCTTCAGTATGGATAGGGCGCTCTTCTCGTTTAATTAATATGTCGGTACCGTTACTGGTAGTTATTCGATATGCACGTCCCCTATTCAACCAATTTTTTAAGCGTTCATTTTCTGTATGAACATTTGAGTAATCAGCACATAAAGCCCGGATATATAAGTGACTTACTAGTTCTTTGAGCGAAGATTCTATATCTTCAGGTGGCCAGTCAATCATAATAGTAGGTTGACCAGAGGTTTGAAGTTCGATAAATCTCTCATGCAAGCGTTTTTGAAATATATAATCGCGGGCTTCTATTGGTAGTCCGAATATCGTCAAATCAGCTTCGTAGAAACCTAACGGCTCAATAAAAAATAATCCATTTTCACATCTTTTGGGAATCCACGAGTTAATATCTTTTTCTTCATTAGGAATACGAACCATTATAGTATTAACTTCATATTTTTCCAATACGTTTTTAAGTTCTATCCAAACGTATTCATTCTCTTTAAAGATAATGATCACTTTTTTAAATTGATCAATTACTCCGCATTCAGATAGTACCTTATGGAAACAAGTATTGATTTCACTATTTTGATTTCTCGACATTCTGTACCCCTTCTCTCACA
>NZ_AUPM01000054.1 GCF_003265365.1 Petrotoga sp. 9PW.55.5.1
GATAGAACCTCTTGACTATTTAAGTATGATGGGGCTAGTTCAAAAAAGCCTTCTTGTTATAACAGACAGTGGAGGATTACAAAAAGAAGCGTACTTTGCAGGAAAAAGAGCGATAGTTGTTATGCCAGATACAGGTTGGAGAGAATTAACAGATGCAGGGTGGAATATACTAAGTAAAGGCGATGAAATCAAAGATAAGATGGACTGTATAATCAAAAACGAAATAGATTCAAAAACAGAAAATATATACGGTGATGGAAAGGCAGGGGAAAAGATTGCTGGGTTGATAAAGGCGTATTAAGCAGTATAGACATATTCAAGATGAAAGAATCTTTCAAAACCTTTTATTGAAAATACATGATTTTAGTAAAAAAAAGTTTATAAGTGTCAAAAAATATATTTATGTGATAAAATATATTCAACCGTTCAAAAATTGAACATGCAAAAAGGTGTTGAAAAAGATGCAAGATAACGAAGTACTTATTTTAGAAGAATTAGAAAAAAACTCTGATATAACTCAAAGAGACCTTTCAGAAAAAACAGGGCTATCTTTAGGAATGGTGAACTTACTTCTAAAAAAGTTTATCAAAAAAGGTTTTGTCAAATTAGAAAGGTTGAACAGTAAGAGCTTTAGATACATATTAACCCCTGAAGGGTTCAAAGAAAAAAGCAAAAAAACGATAGAGTACATGAAAATATATTACCAAAAAACATTGATTATCAAAGAAAACATAGAAAGAATAATACGAGTTTATGGAAGGAATAGAACTTATATTCTATTTGGAAAAGACAGAGAAATGAAAGAAATAATCGAAAGTATATTAAAAGAGTTAAACGTTGATTATATAACTGAAAACGATATAAACAAGATAGATAAATCTAAAATAATCCTCTATTGGGATATAGACAATGAAGAAAAACTGAAAGATTTTAATAGCAAGTTTTTGTTGGGGGAGATAGAAGAGACATGAACACAGAAGATGTAAAAAATTATGTGGAAAATTAAAATGTTAAATACTCTATTAGGATTTTATATTCTTCTTGAAAAAAGGAGAGAATAATTTTAAAAAAAGGGGAGAATAATGAGATTATTTGTAATAAGTCCAGGATATCCAAGCGAAAACAATTTATATAATAGTAATTTTGTTCAAAAAAGATTGGAATTATATAAAAATTATAATAAAAATTGGCAAATTGAGGTGCTAATTTATAATAAAAGGGCAATAAAAAATAATTACTACTATTTTAATAATATAAAAGTTCATAATTGTAATTTAAATGGTATTCTTGAAAACTATTATTCCATGAAACCTGATTTAATATTAATTCATTTTTTCCACCGAGATCTATTTGAAAATTTCATAAAAAAAATTAATGAACCAATTTTGATTTGGGTACATGGGGCAGAAGCATTATCATGGAAAAGAAGACTTTTTAATTTTTCTGTTAGCCCCATAAAGTTTATAAAATATGTTATAAGTAATTCTCTACAATTAAGAAAATTTTCTTCACTTATAGATTATTCAAAAAAAACAGGGAGAATAAAATTTATTTTTGTTTCAAAATGGATGAAAGATGTTTGTTTTAAGGATACTAAAAATTCTACAGATAATTTTGAAATAATTCCAAATGTTGTTGATACAGACTTCTTTGATTATGTACCAAAAGATTTTTTGCAAAGAAGAAATATTTTATTAATTAGAAATTTTGATAGTAAGAAATATGCAACTGACATTGCAATAAAAGCTATTTTGTATTTAAGTAAAAACTATAAAGGTTTCAAAGGTTTAAATTTTACTATTATAGGAAAAGGAAAATTATGGCACAAATTAACCAAAAGGATAAAAAATTTTAGTAACGTTAGATTGATTAATAAATTTCTTACACACGAAGAAATTAAAAAATACCATAGTGAAAATGGAGTATTTTTATGTCCCACAAGGCAGGATTCACAAGGTGTATCAATGTGCGAAGCAATGTCAAGCGGATTAGTTCCAATTTCTTCTAATAATACAGCAATACTCGAATTCTTAAATAGAGAAGCAGGTTACCTAACCAATAATTTTATAGAAATAGCCAAAGCAATTGAGGAATTAAATGATAATCCTAAATTATTTTCTGAAAAGAGCATAAAAGTTGCTAATTTAATAAGAAATTTAGCAAGTTTTGAAAAAACAATAAAAAAAGAAATAGATCTTATTAATAGCATATATCAGGAGAATAAAAAATGAATCCAGTGATGATATTTGGAACAAGACCAGAAGCGATAAAAATGGCACCATTATACATAAAAATGAAAGAAAAAGGAATAGAAGCAAAGATAATAGCTACCGCTCAACATAGAGAAATGCTTGATCAAGTATTAGAATTATTTGAAATAACTCCTGACTATGACTTAAACATAATGACAAAAAACCAAACATTACCTCAACTAACATCTAAACTAATAACAGAAATAGATAAAATACTAAAAAAAGAAAAATTTGATTATGTATTAGTTCAAGGAGATACCACATCAACTTTTGTAGGAAGTTTAGCTGCCTTTTACAACAAAATCCCCGTAGGGCATGTAGAAGCAGGATTACGAACAAACAACATTTACAATCCTTTTCCAGAAGAAATGAACAGGAGGCTAACAGGAACAATAGCTCAACATCATTTTGCTTCAACACAAAAAGCAAAAGAAAATCTTTTAAAAGAAAATATTGAAGAAAAAAACATAATAGTAACGGGAAACACTGTAATAGATGCTCTACTTTGGGTAAAACAAAACAAACAAAAAGATATAGAAGAAATAAAAGAAAAATATAATATAAAAGATAAAAAATATATACTTGTTACCATGCATAGAAGAGAAAACTGGGGAGAACCAATAGAAAACGTAATGAGAGCGATAAAAAGTTACTTACATGAAAATAAAGAAATGTATATAGTTTTCCCTGTTCATTTAAACCCTGTAGTAAGAGAAAGTGTATATAAAATATTAGGAAACGAAGAAAAAGCGATATTAATTGACCCTGTAGAATACTTAGAATTCATAGCTTTAATGGATTCAAGCCATTACATAATGACAGACTCAGGAGGGATACAAGAAGAAGCACCAACATTAGGAAAACCAACGTTAGTTTTAAGAAAAACAACTGAAAGACCTGAAGCAATAGAAGCAGGAACAGCTAAATTAATTGGAACGGAAGAAGAAACTGTATATCAAGCGATGAAAGAACTTGAAACAGAGCAATACGAAAAAATGAGTAAAGCAAGCAACCCTTTTGGAGATGGAAAAGCATCAGAGAGAATTATTGAATTTTTTAAAGAAATGAATTAAAATTTGTAATTGCTTACATAATTGAGTAAAAGTTTTTAACTAGAAGGAAAGATAGAATTGGAAAAAGTTTAATACCTTTATCTTTGGATAATACATTATCTGGAGGATCAAATGACTAAAGAAAGAAATCTCATAAAATCTTTTTTTCAATTTTCAATAGGGCAATGGGTAGCTGCCCTCATTTCTTTTATAACAACTCCTATAACAACTTGGCTTATAATCCCAGAAGAGTTTGGTAAAGCTTCAATGTTTACTTTAGCTTTTAATTTACTTTTAAATATTGCTCTTTTAGGGGCAGATCAAGGTTTTGTAAGAATGTTTTATGAAAAAGAGGAAGAAAAAAGAAGAAACTTACTCTGGGAAGCTTTGTTACCTAGCTTGTTCATAGGATTCGTAATTTTTATTTTTATCGGTGTATTTTGGGAAAATCTTTCCCTTATCCTATTTGGAGATTCCAATCATTTTCTTCCCATTTTGTTATTGGGATTAACCATATTAATAGGAACTGTTGAAAGATTCGCTAATTTAGCTGTTAGGATGAAGAAAAGAGGAATAGCATTTTCTACTCTAAGAGTAGTTAACGGAGTAACAAATGCAACTTTTACAATTTTATATGCGTTATTCTTTTCGAGGACTTTTTACGCAGTTATCGTAGGTTTGTTTTTTTCTCACATAATAACTTCAATACTTGCAATTTATTTTGAAAAAGAATTATGGTTTGGAAAGTTTAAAATTGAACTTAGTTCTATAAAAAGCATTGTAAGATACGGGATCCCTTTTGTGCCAACATTTTTAATAACTTGGCTTTTTCAGTCAATTGATAGACTTGCTCTTAGAAACTACACTGATTTTAATGAAATAGGACTTTATTCTGCTGCATTTAAAGTTGTTGCAGTTATGAACTTAATACAAATTGGATTTACTACTTTCTGGACACCAACGTCGTATGAAAATTATGAAAACAATCCTGTAAGTACAGGGATATTTGAAAAAACATCTTTGTTTATTTCTGCAGCGATGTTTACGTTTGGGTTGTTAATAGTTGTTTTTAAAGACGCAATCTTTCTACTCTTAGAAAGTTCATACAGACAGGCGGCTGGAATAAGTTCTTTCCTTATTTTAATGCCTATTATGTACACAGTTTCAGAAGTAACGGTAGTTGGAATTAATTTCAAAAAGAAAACATACTGGCATATGCTTATAGCAACAATAGCAGCAGGAGCTAATATATTCGGTAACCTTATGCTTGTTCCAATATATGGAGCTAAAGGAGCAGCTTTATCTACTGGAATATCTTATATAATATTTTTTAGTATGAGGACTATTATCTCAAAAAGATTGTATAAAGTTAATTATCACTTAGGTAAATTTTATTTTTCTACTGTAACCTTTATAGTTGTTGCATTTATTAATACCTT
This sequence comes from Petrotoga sp. 9PW.55.5.1, assembly GCF_003265365.1. Lineage (NCBI taxonomy): Bacteria > Thermotogati > Thermotogota > Thermotogae > Petrotogales > Petrotogaceae > Petrotoga > Petrotoga sp. 9PW.55.5.1. The sequence goes on from NZ_AUPM01000054.1 coordinate 4,744, forward strand.
CGCAAACACTTTATTTCTTCAAGTATTATCTGCTGTGATAGGACTTATCTTGGTTTTGATCGTCTACCGAGAACAAGTTAGATATGTTTTTGATTTTGGAATTGAAGAGTTGAAAAGGTTAAAGAATAAAGCAGCTAACAAAACGAATTGAAACCAATTGGTACATATAATTTGCTGAAAGCAAATTAAATGTTACCACACCCTGTCTTCGCCTTCGGCGAATCCACCCCTCTCAAGAGGGGAATTAATGCACCTTCAAAAGCAACTACCCCGTCTGCAGCACAAAACGCTGCATCCACCCCTTCAAGGAAGGGGAATTAAACCGACTACCCTGTCTGCTACCACACCCCGGCTGCGACAAAGAACGTCGCATCCACCCCTCTCAAGAGGGGAATTAATCGTAGTCTTGATGCTGTTCTTAATTCTAGTGAGCTTATTAGTTCTTTTGGGTTTATGTTTGTTGAGATTATGAGGCTTTTTTTGGTTTCTGTTTGCTTCATCTGTTATTACTCTTATTTTATCGTTTATCCAGTTGAATTTTTTTGTTCCAAGGTCATCAATTAAAATTACTTGTGATTTTAATGCTGTTTTTAGTGATTCGTTTGCTTGATAAATTAAGAAAATATATAACTTTATGGAAGAAGAAGAAAGTTTGCTTGTTTTATCTTCTTCAAAGAAGTTGTTTAGGAGTTCAAAGATGTTCATGGTATCACCTCGTAGTTTTTTGTGTAAGATATTTTCTTTCTCTATAATTAATATCCGCAAAATATTTGTCTGTTTTATAAAATTTAGACAATTTTTGTGTGAAGTAAAACTAAGCTAAAAAAATTTTTGAAATAAAATATATTATATATATTATTATTTTATTATGTATTATATAATGTCCTATTTTTTCATACACTTTGTCTGAAAAATTCATACAGTTCGTCTGAAAATTTCATACACTTTGTCTGAATTATTAGGACAGGTGTCTTAATTTTTCATACACTTTTTTCTTGATTTTTTAAAATTCTTTGGTATTATGAAAAGAGCTTTGGGGTGGTTGGTTTAATTCCCCTTTTTGAAAGTGGATATTTGGAGTAAGAAGTATAGTCGTTATAGGAAGACTTGCTGTAAATAAAATAAAGTATTGGCGATTTGAAGGTGAAGAAGGGAAAAATGCTGTTGAAGCAGTATTGGGAATATATAAGTCATCGCATGAAGGAAAACTATAAAACAGAAAAAGCACCCAAAATGGGTGCTTATTTACAATATTTAATTCTTTTTAGTAGCTTTTAAACATATAAGTCAAGATGTTGTATTGTTCCGACTTCACCATATTCTTTCAAAAATATACCCGTATTTCTAATAACCCCAAGAATATTGCCTATAGATTTTTTTATTGAAAATTCAGAACTAATACTACCTAAATAAATTGCCCCAATGTCTTTATCTCTCAAAGATAATAATACATCTTCTCCTTCTGTGCTTTTCACCCACAACTTCAAATCATTGAAAATACTGTCATTTTCATCTATCCATCCATTTTCATCCTCATCGTATTTAGCTAATTCTTCAAATCCGTTGCCTGTTTGAGGTCCAAATAATTCCTTTCCATCATTGATCTTTCCGTCATGGTTTTTATCTAATGCCAAAAATCCACTACCCTTCCCAACAAAATTAATTAACTCGTTAATCCCATCCGCATTAAGATCAAATTCAAATTTTCTTTCTGTTAATTCAGCTGCAGTACCCTCAAAATTAACAACTAAAGGATCCACTGCATCCCCCATTCTAAGGCTAAAAAATTCTTTTTCTAACATACTTCTTTCCATCAAAAGAGAAATATCAATATTTATTTCTTTTCCATCAGAAGTTTTTACTATTCCTGTCGCAGAATATTCTACTTTTTCGTATTCTAACCTTTCAGTCAGAGAATCGTACTCAAGTCCCCAACCATATTCTGAAGCTTGAAGCTGATCTTTCTTGAAAAATTTATCTTTAATTTCAGATGCTTTAGTTTCTATACTTTCAATATCTTTTTTAAGCTTTTCCATATCTTTTATAAACGAGAAATTTATCTTTTTACCGGTCAATTTTTCAAGCATTTGTTGTAACAATTTAAGCTTTAACTTTTCTCTAACATCTTTATCTATCTTATCAAGATCTATTGTTTCAACATGTTCATCATCTACTTGCTTGTACATACTTTTCATATTTTCTATAAGAACTTTTATATCGTCTTTTAATTTTTGCCTAATTTTTTGCAGATCCGGTTTATTCTCGTTTCCTTGCTGCTGTGGCCTTTCCCCTCTCCAATACAGCAGCTTTTCCTCTTTTTTTTGTTTCGAGAAAAACAAACGATTCGCATTCATTTGTATATCATAGTTTTCTATTTTCAAAATTATCACCGCCCTGAACATACCCTAAATTTAATTGCTTATTTTTAAAAAATTCTCATCTCTAAATTGCTTACTATTACAATATCGTCTAAAAAAATATATAGATTAATCATTTTCTTAAAAAAGATTAACAATTTTTTTCATTACGATAACGTCTACTTATTATAAGTTGAATTATAAAAATTTTATCAAAATTAATTTTGTTTTGTGTTTTTTTGTGATATATTTTACGTGATATAAAAATTATATTAGAGACTTTAGAACTGATAATTTTCAGAAAATAAGCCTTTGAATTTAAAATGGTTAAACTACCCCCTCTGCGACATAAAACAGTCACATTCACCCCTTCGTAGAAGGGGAATAGCAGAGCCCTCCCCTTTCCCTCGGAACAAGTACCAAAAAAGTTAAAAAAATTAGATCTAAAACATACATATAATAAGATTTTGTAATTTCTAAAGTGAGTATAAAGTTTTACAAAGGAGATAAAAATTATGAATATTCAACCTATTAACAAATTGTTTCAAGACTTACAAAAACTACGGATTCAAGCAAGCAAATTAGGATGGACACAATACACCACAGGTTTTGATTTTGGTATCGATGAAGCTTACAAAAAAATTACAAACTTCTTAGAAGATGAGAACAATTTTAAGATAATTTGTGACTATAAAGAGAAAGAATTGGATCCATTTGATAAAAGAAGAGTAGAAATAGCTTATAATACTTTTGAACCCTATCATAAAAGTAAAGAAATAAATGAATTAAACTTGAAGATACGCAAAAAGACAACAGAACTTTCAAAAATTTTAAACACATTTAGATTTAAATATGATGGCAAAGAAATAACTTCTGTAGAAATAGATCAAATACTGGCAAACGAAGAAGATAGGAATATAAGAAGAAAAGTGTATTTTGTACGTAATCAAATAAATCACGTTTTAGTAGAAAATGGTTTTATAGAGCTAATCAATTTAAGAAAAGAATTGGCAAAAGCTAATGAATCAAAGGATTTTGTTGAATACATGCTTAAAAGAGAAGAATTAAACTCAAATATATTTGATAATTGGAAAAGTGAGTTAAACGATCATATCCAACTTTTAAATAATAAAAGAAGAGAATATGCTCAGCAATATTTAAAATCAGAAAGTTTAGAATCATGGGATGAGAGTTATGTAAAAGCTCAAATTTCACCATCATTGAGAGCTAAAGTAGATATGTCAGGATATTACATTATTCTGAGAAATTTCTTTTCTAACTTTGGATTTAATTTAGACAATTTCAACATAGTCTATGACATTTTCCCAAGAAAAGCGAAATCTGAATGGGGATATAACTTTACAATAGAAAAGGGAAAAGACTCTAGAATTCTTGCTAATGTAAAAAATCAATACAGTGAATACAGAACACTACTTCATGAAAGTGGACATGCTATTCACTCATTTTTACAAGATCCCAATGAAATAATATTGAATGCTGGGATAAGTGGAATAATAACTGAAGGTATAGCAAATCTATTTGGAAGTTTTATATTTGATAAGCTTTTCTATAAAAACTTTTTTGATAATAATGTTGAAGAAGAATTCAAAAATATTGAAGAATATGAAAAATTAAATTATATAAGATTCATAGGAAATATCTTTTTCGATCATGAATTATATAGGAATAACATTGAATCATTAGATGATATTTATAATCTCTACTTTAAAGTGTACTCAGAATTATTTGGAGATAAGCCTACTGCTGAAGAAATTCCGTTCGGATATAGAATTCACTATACCACTCATCCAATATACATGCATAACTATTTTATGGGAGACGTTACTGCTGAAATGTTGAAAAAAGTTTTTTGTCAAAGGCAAAACATAAAAAATGTTTCCGAAAAATCTAAGGAGTTTGGAGAATTTTTAATAAGTGAAATTATAAAACCTTCAGGTTTTTACAAATACGAAGACTTATTTAAAAGAATCAGTGGTAACAATTTTTCTATAAAATGGTATTTTTAGTCCTGTGTCTTTATTTTTAATAAACCATTTGCTATTATGTTCAATTTTACTATTCTTTTGATAGCAAGAATGAGACTACGTTAAAATTACATAAAAAGTGAGGTGAAATAAATGAACAAATTAGCTTTTTTAATTGCTGATATACCAGAAGATGTTAGAAATCTTATAACAACAGGCGATTTTGAAAAAGTCCGGAATTTGATAGATCTTTATTTGAAAAGAAACATATCTATCCTTTTAAAAGAAAGATTAAACTTTGAAAAATATAGGATGGAAATTCTTAAGAAAGAGTATATTTATGACCATGAAACCGCTTTAAAGTTAGCACAAAAAGAGATAAAAGATTTCACCAAAGAAGAATTAGAAACTTTGAAAAATGAAAAATACGCCGATTGGATCTATATCAACAAAAAAATAATGTTTCACAAAAGATTTTTAGAGAACATTATTAAAGTTCATCCAAATATTGGAAAAAGACTAATAACTCAAAGCCAAGAAGACAACAAGGTAGATGATTTACTTAATAAAACTATCGATGAAATAATTGAAAAAGGAGAAAAACAATATTTCTTCCATTTAAAAACCGGCCTCTCTTTAAAAAAAGATAAACTATATGAAAATCAAATCGTAAGAGTACACTTACCCATACCTCAAAACGCTCTTCAAATACAAAATATTAAGATACTTGAAACCTCATCTCAACCTAAATTTGTAGCCCCTGAATCTTATCCGCAAAGAACCATATTCTTTGAAGAAAATACAAAAGAATTGAGCACATACACTGTAGAATACTCATACGAAAACCATATAAAATATACAAATATCAATTATGATAACGTTTCATCCCAACAACCGAAATTCCATACCGAAGAATGGCCCCCACAGATCCTATTTACACCTTTTTTAGTTGATTTAGCAAAAGAAATAATTCAAAATGAAAAAAATCCAATAAAAAAAGCAAGAAAAATATATGATTATATTACAACCAACGTACAGTATTCTTATGTAAGGCCTTATATATCCATTTTAAATATTCCAGAATATGCTGCATACAATTTAAAAGGAGATTGTGGCGTTCAAGCCATACTTTTTATCACCCTTTGTCGAATTGTAGGTATCCCGTCTCGATGGCAATCAGGCCTTTTCGTAACTCCTTTCAGCATAAGTCCTCACGATTGGGCTCAGTTTTATATCGAACCCTACGGTTGGTTATTTGCAGATTTGTCATTTGGTGGTAGCGCTTATAGAAAGAATAACATCAAAAAGTGGAATTTCTATTTCGGAAATCTTGATCCATTTAGAATGGTTGCTAACTCGGAATTCCATTACCCACTTTTGCCAGAAAAGAAATTCTTAAGATCTGATCCTTACGATAATCAAATTGGCGAAGCTGAATATCTTGATAGAGCAATATACCAAGATGAATTTGAACCTATTATGCAAATCATAGAAGCTCATGAATTATGAATTATAAATCCACTTCGATGCCTAAGCCTGGTTTATCGAATAACTTGATAACATCTGTCTCTCTTTCGAACCCACCTTTTATAAAATCTGGTTCTTCGTAATATAAAAAGGAATCTAAATCAGCTGCAACAATATTTTTCTTAGCTGCTACTAAACTTGCTGCTGCTGTTAAAGCTATTTTTGTTTCTACCATACAACCAAGCATACAATTTATCCCAGCTGATTCAGCAACAGCATTTATTTTTTCTGCTTCATAAAGACCGCCGCTTTTCATTAATTTAATATTAATCATATCTGCAGCCTTCTTTTTTATAACTTTTAAAGCATCATGTGAATTATGCACTGTTTCATCGGGCATTATCTTAATATTTATTTTATTCCTTAAAAATGCCAAACCTTCCAAATCCCAATAAGCTAAAGGTTGTTCTATTACTTCGATATTACATTCTTCTATGGCTTCTGCAACCTTTATTGTATCGTTAACACTCCACCCTTGATTTGCATCTATTTTAAGTTCTATACCATTACCAACAGCTTCTCTTATTAATTGAATTGCTTCTATATCTTCTTTAGCATCTCTTCCTGTTTTTATTTTAAGAATTTTAAATCCTTGTTCAACTCTTTTTTGAGCTTCTTGCGCCATTTCTTTTGGAGTTCCTATTCCAACAGTGATATCTGTTTGAACTTTGTTGTCAAACCCACCCAATACTTTGTACAAAGGTGATTTCATAATCTTCCCCTTAATATCATATAGTGCAATATCTATTGCTGCTTTAGCAGCAGTATTTCCAATAATTGTTCCATCCATAATATTATGAATCTTTTCGATTGCTAAAGGATCTTCTTTCATCAATAATTCTTTAAACAACTCAAGCGTTATTAAAACTGAATCGATGGTTTCGCCAGTAACCGTTTTTGATGGAGTTGCTTCTCCATAGCCATAATATCCTTCGTCGGTTATTATTTTTACAATCACAGAATCACAGTATTGACTACTCCCTCGCGATATAACAAAGGGTTTTAACAATTTTATCCTAACTCTCTTAAAGGTTAAATCTACTATTTCCATATTTATCCCCCCAAAATTTAAGATTCTATCTTCTTTATATACTCACGAATTATATTTTTTGATATTTCAAACTTCTAATTTTCTTTTTCTGTATGTTCTAAGTCTTTCGCTTGTGCTGCTTTTTCTGGTAGCTAGTTTTTTAAGAAGTTTTTTGCTATTTCAATGTCTCCAAAGTTTCTTTTGAAAAAGACATCGCATGGATTTTTTGTTTCATTCATCAGTTTTCATCGCTTTCTTGGTTGTTTTGAGATTAACAAATGAAAATCTTCTTATTAGTTAAATTAAACAATAGAAACGAAAATTCTTCTTTGATTTATAAATCTAAAAAATTCTAAAAATAAGCATTTTCTCGATTTCGGTATTGACTTTTAAACTATACAAGCCGATCGCACCGCAAAAACAAAAGCCCCTGCGGGGCTTTCGTTTTTACATATTAATTTCTAGAAAAGTTTGTATATCTTCTACTCTCACAGGTTTATATTTGTTTATACTTATTTTTCCTTCATATGCCAGATTTTTAGCTAATTCGTGAAGTTCTTCATCCCATTCATTTCCTATTATTCTCCAGTTATTTTCAAATTCAGGAGTTAGAATGCCATTTTTAACTTCTATAATATATTTCTCAATTAATTTTCTCATGTCTCCTCCACTAATGGCAGAAAATTCTGGCATATCTTCCGTTCTTCCTAATAATTTTGGAAGTGTTTCTCCTTCTTTAAAAATTGGTCCGTAATTCAGTAGTTGCGTGTTTGCTCTGTAATTGTTGACTGCTAAAGTCAATATATCATCATCATTGATAAGTGTACCATCATTTTTCCTTAGATTAACGATTCTTTCTCCAACAGGTTTAGAGATATCAATTTCATAGAAAACACCTTTGAAGATATCGTAGTTGTAACCTGGAATTTTTTGATTAAAAGAGATAGTTAAATCTCCAGGGGTAAATTGATTATAAAAAGATACAGACCATTCCATGTATTTTTTGAGCTGAGCTCCAGTTACTTCAAGAACGTACAAAGTGTTATCGTACCTGTAAATTAAAGATATATCAGATCTTTTTATTGGACCTTCTTTTATATTGGCATCTTCTCTGAATGGCGCTGCACCAGATACATCAATCTTTTTACCTATGACTTGTTCACCATAATACATTTGCACAGAATTTATCAAATCTATCATAGCAGTTGGTTGAATCCATACCTGAGGAATTCCTTTAATTTCATCTTCAGGCACTAAATCTCCACCTTTTAATTCGCCTATTATCTCGTTAGCATAATCAAGAGCCTTATAATGAAAAGGTTGTAATTTTCTTTCCAATTCATTGTCAGGAGGTACAACACCTGTAGAAGTTTTGACATCAAAATTAGCAGAGCTTTTATCTGTTATAATAAACGTTTCTCCTTCTTTTTTAAGTGTTAGAACCACTTGGGACAACGTTCTTCCCCAATTTCCAGGTTCTACAATCAAAGTACCGTTTAATTTAACCTCTTGAGTAATATTATTTTCCTCTTCATCGAATATTTCCCCATCAATTGCTTGATATAATTTACCATTGTAATAATAAGTTTCGGAAATTTTCTGATGTGCATGTCCTAATATTACAACATCCAAATCAGGGCAAGCCTTTAATATATCAACTGCCCCAGAACCGTAAGTTCCGTATTCTTGTTCGTATCCCAAATGAAATGCACCTACAATAACATCCACCTTCCCTTTTAATTGAGCAACTGCTATTCTTACTTCATCAACAGGATCTACAACAATATAATCTTTTAAATTAGCTGCATCCCATCTTGTAATATTTGGTGTGACCATTCCTATTATTCCAACTTTTATTCCATCATCGGTTGTTACTATTTTATAAGGAGCCGCTAATCTTGTTCCATCAGGATTATATACGTTACCGCACAAAACTGCGTCATAGCTTTTATCACTTGGAATAAACTGCTTCATAATCTTTTTTAGTGTGGGTACTCCATAATTAAATTCATGATTTCCAAGAACCCAAACATCATACTTCATCTCGTTCATTGCAAAAATCATTGGATGAAGGGCATCTTCAATAAAGATATTTGATAAATTTTCTTGAATCGTGTCACCATTGTCTATTAAAACGGTATTGTTAGGATATTTGCTCCTTAGTTCTTTAACGATAGTTGCTACTTGAGCTAAACTTCCACTGTCGTTAACCTGATTTAAAGCATAATCATATGGTAGAAAACGACCATGCAAATCAGAAGTGGCTAAAATTTGTAATTCTATGTAATCATCAACTGCAAAAGCTACAGAAAAAATGCTCAGACAAAAAACAATTAAAAATAAAATACTTTTTTTGACCTTACTCCTCATAAAATCACCCCTTTAAGAATAATTTTTTCGAATACGGTACCTATCCGCTTCATTTTTAAAGTCCCTTTTAAAGTATAAAATAAAATTAATAAAAAATATAAAAGTTTTATTAAAAAATATTATAAAAAATATTTTGTAGAATGTCAAATATGCGCATTAGATCATATTAAATGTCCGTGAAAACAATTGGTTAGATCATAATTAGATGTCTTTGAAATGATATCATATCCTTGACTCTTTTTAAAGGGGGCAAGGAAAATTGGAGGCATTTGATATGGAACTAACCGGTCTTATACTTTTATTTCAAAATTTCTTTTAGTTCGTCTATGGTTTTGGTTTTGAAAGTAAAATTCCCCTTCCTTGAAGGGGTGGATGCAGCGTTTTATGCTGCAGACAGGGTGGTCATTCTTTAATTTGCTTTTAGCAAATTGAAAATCCAATTCAAAAGCAACTACCCCGTCTGTGACAATAACCGTCACAGCCACCCCTTCAAAAAGGGGAATTAAAACCGTAATCACCCCTTATGGAGATTGGAGAAAAATGAAAGAAATGGTAAAATAAAAATGTAGGAAAAGTTGCAAATAAAGATGTACAAAAATGTACATAAAATTTGAATTCTATGTATTTATCTACAAGTTAGGATACTCTAGATACTGTTACTGTGAATACAGGAAAGAAAAGAACAACAAGATGTATTTGAATGTTTAATATCGGCATTTAAGCAAACGGGAGGTGTTCCAAAAGAGATATTTGGTACTCCAATGTTAGCTCAGCTATTTTAGATAGACTTTTGCATCATTTGCATGTAATTTCAATAAAAGGCGAAGATTGTTTGGATTAGTTTCGAGCATGCAATTTTCATTGTTAATATGCTTTAAAAGTATTAGAGATAAAATTTACAAATATTATGTTATAATAGCAAAGTATTTAAATGGCCCTAAAACTAAAAAAGGAGTATATAGTATGACAAAATTTCACACTATGGGCCTTTCTGATAACACATTAACAGCGATTTCCAAAAAAGGTTATGATGAACCAACTCCAATTCAAGAAAGAGTTATTCCTCGCCTTTTGTCTGGAGAGAATAATGTAATCGGTCAGGCTCAAACTGGTACAGGAAAGACAGCGGCTTTTGGTATTCCGCTGATAGAAAAGTTAGAAGAGAAAGAAAAGTATGTTCAAGCATTAGTTTTAACCCCAACAAGGGAACTAGCAGTGCAAGTTTGTGAAGAAATTGATTCACTAAAAGGGAGAAAAAAGTTAAACCTTTTATCGGTATATGGTGGAGTATCAATAGGAAACCAAATTCGAGCCCTTAAAAGAAAGATTGATATCGTCGTAGGTACGCCGGGTAGGATTATAGACCACCTTAATAGAGGTACCTTAGATATTAGTAAAATAAAGTATTTGGTTATTGATGAAGCAGATGAGATGCTGGATATGGGATTTATTGAGGATGTTGAAACCATAATCTCCCAAACCAACAAGGAGAAACAGATCCTTATGTTTTCTGCAACAATGCCTGCACGTGTAGTTTCTTTAGCTAGAAAACACATGGGAAAGTTCGAGATTATTTCTACTGTAGAAGAGAACAAGAAAAATCTAACAGTGGAGAGTGCAAAACAGATCTATTATGTAGTTTCTGAGTCAGACAAAACAGAGCTTTTGAGTAGAGTAATAGATATGGATGATGATTTTTATGGTCTTGTTTTTACAAGAACAAAAGTGCAATCTGAAGAGGTCGCAAACGAGTTAATAAAAAGAGGTTACGAAGCAGAAGCATTAAACGGAGATGTTTCACAATACCAACGAGAAAGAATTTTAAGCAAGTTTAAAAATAGACATGTTAAAATTCTTATCGCTACGGATGTTGCTGCAAGAGGTATAGATATCGACAATTTGAAATACGTTATAAACTACTCTTTACCTCAAAACCCTGAGAACTATGTTCACAGAATAGGGAGAACAGCTAGAGCTGGTAATGAAGGAGTTGCTATTACTTTTGTTACTCCGAGTGAAAAAAGAAAATTTTTCTTTATTAAAAACGCTTCAAATGCTAGCATAAAAGAACATAAGATCCCAAATACCAAAGAAATAATAAACGTTAAAGTCGAAAAGATAAAAGAAGAGATAAAATCTTCTATTTCAAAAGATACCGAGCCTATCTATGAAATCTTAGCTGAAAAAATCCTAGAAGAAACAGACAAAGATCCCGTAGATATTATTTCATCCATTCTCAAACACTTTTACAGTGGGGCTTTAGAAAAGAAAAATTATAAACCTATATCTCAGATTAAAAATTCGGGAAATAGGCAAGATAAAAGACTTTTTGTCGCTCTTGGTAGAAATAACAAAATGAGCCCAAAGAAATTAGCTGAATACATAGAGAAAGAAACAGGTATCCACAAAACAAATATGAAAGATATACGTGTTCTTGATAATTTTTCTTTTATTACTGTACCTTATGAAAAAGGTGAAGCTATCTTAGAAACTTTCAAAAGAAAAGCATCCAGCAGAAAACCTTTGGTTGTGCTGGCAAAAACTACAAAAGATGAAAAAAGAAAAAATAATATGAATTATGTAAAAAACTGATTATTAAGAAGCGTTTTTAACAGCTTCATAAACATTTAAGTGTAATCTTTTATCATAAGCTTCGGGTAGTATTCGTTCTGGTGTTGGAACACACGAATTTGAAATGGCGAGAATTGCTGAATTAAGCATGTTTTTAGTTATCTTAGTTCTTTTTTCTACAGCACCTTTCATTATTCCAGGAAAGGCTATTAAATTGTTAATTTGGTTTGGATAGTCTGACCTTCCGGTCGCAACGATACTTGCTCCGAAGCTTTTTGCTAATTCTGGAAGTACTTCAGGTAAAGGATTAGCAAGAGCAAATATTATAGGACCTTCATTCATCTTCTTTATCATTTCTTCGTGTAATATATTCCCCTGTGAAACACCAATAAAAGCATCCGCACCAATTAGTGCATCTGACAAACTCCCTGTTATATTTTCAGGATTTGTAATTTCAGCTAATTCTTTATGATATTCATGCAAACAGCTTTCTGGATAATTTTTATTCAACACTCCATTTTTATCAACCAAAACCAGATTCTTTATACCAAAATCCATTAAAAACTTTGCTATGTTGTACCCTGCAGCTCCTATACCGTTTATTACCACTTTAATTTCTTTGGCTTCTTTTCCGGTAATTTTAATAGCATTTAAAAAACCGGCAGTTACAACAACAGCAGTTCCTTGTTGATCATCATGAAAAACTGGAATATTCATTATTTCATTTAACTTTTGAGAAATTCTAAAACATCTTGGTGCCGATATATCTTCTAGGTTTATTCCTCCAAATGTAGGTTCTAAATTTTTTACAAGTGAAATAATTTCATCTTCATCCTGGGTATCTATACATATTGGAAAAGCATCAAGTCCTCCAAAGAGGTTAAATAATAAAGCCTTGCCTTCCATCACTGGAAGAGCTCCATATGGTCCTATATTTCCAAGTCCCAAAACAGCGCTTCCATCTGAAACAATCGCTATTGTATTCCATCTTCTTGTGTATAGGTAGGTATTCTCTGTATTTTCAGAACAAAGTTTTGCAACTTCAGCAACTCCAGGAGTGTACAGGAGAGAAAGTGAACGTTTATCTATATTATCTACGTTAGAAATTGTTCTCATTTTCCCTTTTAATAACTCGTGTAACTCTTTAGAATCCATAATTTATTCTCACCCCTGTTTAAAAAATTTGATTCCCCTTAGAATCTATCCCTACCATCAAGGGAAAATTCTTAACTTGTATTTTATGAATAGCTTCTGTACCAAGATCTGAAAAAGCTATTATTTTGATATCTTCAACAGTTTTGGAAAGGTAAGCTGCAGCACCACTGGGGGTTATAAAATAAACCCTTTTATAATTTTTACAAAATTCCACAGCTGAATTACTTCTTTTTCCCTTTCCTACAGTTGCAATAACTCCTAAATTAAAAAGCATTTCAAGATATTTATCCATTCTTTCACTTGTTGTTGGACCTATAGCTCCAATTTCAGAATTTTTTGGGGGCTTTGCAGGTCCCGCATAAAATATGATTTTGTTATTTAGGTTTACTGGAATTTCTTCTTTTTTTGATAATAATTCTGATATCCTTTTTTGAGCAGCATCCCTCATAACTATAATTTCTCCAGAAAAGGTTAAAATTTCTCCAGCATTTAATTTTTCTATATCAATTCTATCAGTTATCTTCAAATTTTATCACACCATTTCTACAAAGATAGCAATCTATCGAAATTCCTACAGGAAGTGTTGCAATGTGAGTTGGAAAATCTTCTATGTGTACAGAATAAACAGAAATTCCGCTTTTTAATCCTTGAAATCCTAATTCAAGTTCATTTAACTCCTTTAGCAGTTCTTCTTCTAAATTAGCATAAGAAAAAGTTTTGTTCCTGTCATTGAAATCTTTAGTCAAAGCTAATTTCGATAACACTATCGCTTTATCAGCACTTCCTCCTATTCCGATCCCGATATGTAAAGGTGGACAACCCCTTGCTCCGTTTTCTTTAACATGTGCTATTACAACTTTTTTTAACTCTTCAACTGTTGATGAAGGTTTCATCATAAATAACCTTGTGAGATTTTCACTTCCTCCACCTTTAATCAAAAATCTAATTTCTAAATCTTTTCCCTCTTTAGGAAACAAATGAACTACAGAAGGAGTATTTGTTTCAGTGTTTTTTCTTTCAAATAGAGGATCTTCAACTACTGAGTATCTGAAAGGCATTTCGGTGTAAATAGTTCCCACCGCCTTATTTAAAGATGCATCTATTGGTTCTTCTAATAAGGTTTTATTTCCTAAAAAAACAAAAAATTCTACCATGCCTGTATCTTGACAAAGTGGAAGCTTTTCTTTTTGAACAATTTTATAATTCTCTTTGAGGGCTTTTGAAAATGGGCCATTATATTCATCTATAAATGGTTTGACTTCTTCGTTTATAATACAGTTTTTCTGTTTTAATAATGAAGCTACCTTTTTGATAATTACTTCTTTTGATATCATTGTAATATTTCTCCCTTTCTCTTTGTATTTATCTGAAATCTATTAAATAATCTGTTCGATATTAGAAACATATTTATTTAAATCAATTTTTACTATAAATTTCTTCTTGCTACCTTCTATTATATAATGTAATTCTCTTTTTTCATCATTTATCTGACATATCTTAAAATTTTGAATTTTATTAATCTACCCCATTCATCGAACCATCCATAACCATTGCTGCTTCACCTCTACTAAATAAACCCTATGTGGTGTTAGTATATTATAGTGGACAAAGAAAAAAGGGATATAATAGAATAAAATAAAAAGGAGTGAGTCCACTATGGGTAATAAAGGAACTAGGTATTCAAGCGAGTTCAAAGAACAAATAGTTGAGCTTCGCAAAATGGGAAAAAGTGTTAAAGAGTTATGCGACGAATATGGCTTAGGGAAAAACACTGTTAGAGAATGGATAAAAGAAAAGGAACCCGTATTAAACTATGAAGGTAAAGAAATAAGCAAAAAAGAGTACTTTGAAATGAAAAAGAAAGTTAGAGAATTAGAGTTGGAGAATGAGATATTAAAAAAAGCTACAGCCATATTCGCGAAAAAAGTGTAATAGAGATAGTCAAATTCATCGATAAATTCAAAAAGCAATATACAGTTGCTCGTATATGTAGAGTGTTGAAATTTCCAAGGAGCACATATTACAAAGTAATAAACCATCAAAAGAGTAACAGAGAAAAATTCAATGAAATACTTGATGAAACCATATTAAACATATACAAGGATAGTAAAAAACGATATGGTGCAACTAAAATACATAAAGCTCTTGATAAACAAGGTATAAAAGTCAGTTTGAAAAAGGTTCAAAGACGAATGAGACATTTAGGAATTTATGCCATAGTCAATAAAAAGTATAGACCATTTAAATCAAATAAATGTATTGAGCAGCTACCTAATTTGATAAAACAAGATTTCTCAACTAAGTCGATAAACGAAAAATGGTGTGGCGACATTACCTACATATACGTATCAAAAGAGAAATGGACATATTTAGCAAGTGTAATGGATTTATATTCAAGAAAAATAATAGGTTATGCTTATGGAAAAACAATGGACACTTCACTGGTAATAAAAGCAATGGAAAATGCTTATTTAAACGTAAAAGAAACCAAAGGTATAATATTTCATTCTGATTTAGGTTCACAATACACAAGCAAAGAATTCAACNATTTGTTGGAAGTCAAAGGAATAATACACTCATATAGCAACAAAGCTAATCCTTATGACAACGCTTGTATAGAATCTTTTCACTCAATTCTTAAAAAAGAAGAAGTTTACATCAAAAAATACAAAGACTTTAATGAAGCTAAGATTTCTTTGTTTGAATACATTGAATCTTTCTACAACAGAAAAAGAATTCATAGTAGCTTGAATTATTTAACTCCTCAAGAAGTAGAAGATTTAT